>JAPLCH010000015.1 GCA_026392325.1 Solirubrobacterales bacterium
GGTCGCTTCGCGGAGCGATGTTTGGGTTTTGCGTCGGCCTGGGGGCTGACCTCCTGTTCGTTCAGCCGCTTGGGCAGTACGCGCTGCTTGACCTGGCGGTGGGCTACGGCGCGGGCCGCCTGATGGAGCTGCGCAACCCGGCGGGGACGCTCTTTGTCATCCCGCTTGGCGCAGGCGCAGCAGCGTTTGTGACGCTTGGGTTCGGAGTACTGCAGGTTCTTCTGGGTGGGGGTGCCAGTCTAAGTCTTGTGGTTCTTCGTCAATCCGCACTGGCCATTCTCTGGGGCGCCCTCCTTGCGGTGCCCGTCCACTCTGCCGTTCGGAGAGTTGTCAAACGGACCGGGCCGAGCTCAACTGGCCGGGGCACTCGGAGGCGAGGCTACGCAACGGGTGGGTTGAGTCCGCTGATTCCAGGTAAGAAGAGATGATCGAGCCGACAGAATCTCGGGGATTGGCTCCATCGTCTGCGCGATTGGGACGCAGGGTCGCGTTTCTTGGAGCTCTCGCCTTTGTTCTGTTTGGCTTCTTGTTGCTGAGACTTTGGTATCTGCAGGTGCTTGACGGTGATGCCTATCTGGCGAAGGCGAACAACAACCAGATTCGGGATGTTGCGATTGCTGCCCCTCGGGGACGCATTGTTGACCGGCAGGGACGCGTTCTGGTTGACAGCCGCCCTTCAACGGCCATCGTGGTTCTCCCGGGGCGCCTTCCGGAGGATGGCTCCAAAGAACGCGCCGACGTTTCGATGCGGCTTTCTCATGCACTTGGCCTGAGCACTCAGACCGCACCTTGCAAGACCCAGCGTGGCTTCCAATCACTTACGCCCTTGGGCTGCAGGATCGAAAAGGAGGCCAGCGATCTCCCTTATGCCAACATCATCATCAAGGGGGATGCTTCGCGCTCCGAGGCCTCTTGGGTACTTGAGAATCGACGCTCGCTCCACGGGGCCGATGTGTCGCGGATCTGGCTCCGGTCGTATCCAGAGGGGGCAGTCGGCGCGCAGCTCTTTGGAACCGTTGGGGAGATCACTGCTGCTCAGGTCAACAAGCCACGATTTGCGGGCATTGATCAAGGGACCGTGATTGGTCAGAGTGGCCTTGAATATGAGTACGACCGCTACCTTCGCGGGCACGACGGAGCTGAGCGGATTCAGGTTGATGCCTCAGGTCAAGCACGCAGAACACTCCAGCGGCAAAACCCGGTGCCTGGCAAGACGCTACGGCTTTCACTTGACCTCGGGGTCATGAAGGAAGGTCAGGCCGCCTTGAACACGGCCATCTCTCTTGGTTCCGGAGACCCCGCAAGTGCGGCAGCATTCGTTGCCCTCGACCCACGCGACGGAACCGTTGTTGGACTTGGGTCAGCCCCATCGTTCGATCCGAGCGTGTTTGCGAAGCCAATCAGTAACGCGCGTTACAGGGCGATGTTTGGGCCTGGTGCCGCTTATCCGCAGCTCAACAGGGCAATCCAGTCGGCTTATCCGACCGGCTCAACCTTCAAGCCAGTTACCGCCCTTGCCGCCTTGACGCAGAACGCAATTACGCCGGCCACCACAATTGATGATCCAGGCTCCATCAAGATCGGGAACCTCATCTTTCACAATGCGGGGAATGAGGCCAACGGACCGGTTGACCTGACATCAGCGCTGCGAGTTTCCTCTGATGTCTACTTCTATCGCCTTGGAGCCAAACTCAACAGCACCAGATCGGCTGGCGGCCCGATCCAGGAGTGGGCGAGGAAACTTGGCTTCGGTCAGCTCACGGGGATTGACCTTCCAGGTGAGGTTGGGGGGACAATCCCCACTCCCCATTGGAGGGACGAGCGGAAGGCGCAGGAGGCTGAATGTGCCAAAAAACGGGGTCATCCTTGTGGGCTCTCGGACGGTCGTGGCTGGAGTATTGGGGACAGCGTGAATCTCGCTGTTGGACAGGGGGACTTTCTTGCAAGTCCGCTTCAGCTTGGAGTGGCCTACGCAGCGCTGGTGAATGGCGGCACTGTCGTGCAGCCTCGCGTGGCCCAGGATGTTCGCAATGACGAAGGGCTTGTTCTGCAGGCGGTGCGAAGTGCCCCTAGTCGCAAAATCAACATTTCGACAAAGGACCGAGATGCGATCCTTGAAGGACTTCGTCAGGCGGCAATGGCACCGGGTGGTACCTCAGCGGATGTATTTGGAAACTTTGGGAGAACGATCTATGGCAAGACAGGAACTGCACAGAGGGCGGGACAGGCGGACCAAGCTTGGTATGCGGCTTACATTCCCGACCGGGTCCGGCCACTCGTGATTGTCGTGACGGTTGAGCGGGGTGGTTTCGGAGCGGCGTCTGCAGCTCCTGCCGCCCGCCTGATTGCTTCACAGTGGCTTGGTGTGAAGAAGAAGCTTGTAGCAGGGAGTTCGAAAACACTGTGAGCGCAATCGGTCGCAGGTCAATTGAGGATGCAATTCAGCCGACGCGCCGTCGGAGTTTTTCGGCGCCCGCGATTGATCCCTGGATCATCCTTGGAGCCATCGGTCTGGCAGTGATCTCGTACCTCGCGATCTCAGGAGCGACCAAACACGACGTTCCGGGCAATCCCGGTTATTTTGCCAATCGTCAAGCAATTTACGCAGCAGGGGGATTGGTCTTTGCGGCGATCCTGACACGGATTGACTACAGGGTTTTTGAGCAATATCGACGGCTTGTCTGGGGCATCCTGATCGCCTCAAACCTCCTAGTCTTTGCGTTTGCGGCGAACACTCGCGGGTCGACCAGGTGGATAAGTCTTCCGTTCTTCCAGCTGCAGCCATCTGAGCTTGGGAAGGTCCTGCTTACCGTTTCGATTGCCGGCTTTGGAGTTGAGTACGCACGGAGGATGTCTGATCCGCGCACGACTCTCAGACTGCTTGGGATTGCAGCACTCCCAGCGGGGATCGTTGCGCTTCAACCTGACCTTGGGACAGCGCTGGTCTACATGACAATCGGGTGCGCTGTCCTTGTGGCGGGGGGAGCGCCAACGCGCCACCTTTTGGCGGTCGTCGCCGGGGCGCTCATTGCTGCCGTACTCGTGCTTTCGATCCTTCCGTCCGCTGGAGTGAACCTCCTTCGGCCATACCAAGTTGATCGACTCACAGGCTTCATAAACCCATCAGCCGATCCAGCCAAAGCCACCTACCAAGTCAACCAATCGCTAATCGCCATTGGGTCTGGACAGCGGTTGGGCCGGGGAACCGTTGGGGCCACCCAGACCGGTTTGGATTTCCTCCCGGAGCATCACACCGACTTCATCTTTGCCGTCATCGGAGAGCGCTGGGGGTTTGTTGGCGCCGCTCTGGTGATCGCTTTATATGCGCTGCTGCTTTGGCGTGCTGTGCGTCTCGTGCTCCTTGCGCGCGACGGGTTTGGTTCACTCTTGTGTGCGGGCATCGTTGCGATGCTCGGATTTCAGATCTTCGTGAACATAGGCATGACCCTCGGGATCATGCCGATTACGGGAGTACCGCTGCCCCTCATGAGTTATGGGGGCTCTTCGATACTCACCACACTTATGGCACTCGGACTACTTCAGTCCGTCCACCTACGCGCGGCACACCCCGCCGCGGCGGCGGTGCGGACGAGGGTTCGGGTCTAACAACAGGAAGAAGGATCTATCAATGAGAAACCATGTTCTCGTCAGTGGAGACGAGGCCGAGACCAGGGTTGCCCTGCTCGAAGCCGACGGCGAAGTTGATGTAGCAGCGGAGCCCAAAAAGGGACCCGATCCGAAGTTCAAGGTTGCAGAGCTCTATTTGGAGCGGCGGACCACCAAGTCAATTGTCGGAAATGTCTACAAGGGCAAAGTTGACAACGTAGTCACAGGGCTTGAGGCGGCATTCGTCGACATCGGGCTTGAGAAGAACGGTTTCCTTCACGTGGATGAAATCGTCCTTCCGGGCGTTGAGATTCCACGTCGAGGACGGGGAGCCAAGGGCAAGGCCGGAGACAGCACGATTTCGGATCTGCTCAAGCCAGGCCAAGAGATCACCGTTCAGGTGGTCAAGGACCCACTGAAGACGAAGGGAGCGCGACTCTCAATGGAGATCGCCATCCCAGGTCGTTTTCTTGTCTACTCGCCACAGGGCGAAGGGGTAGGCGTCTCCCGTCGACTTCCCGACCGTGAACGTGACCGTCTTCGCCGTGCTGCCCGTGAGGTGGAACTTGAGCAAGGCGGTGTGATCATCCGCACCGCCGCCCATGGCGCCAAGGCCGAGGACATCGGTCGTGAGCTTCCTTACCTCTACAAGCTGGCAGAGGTTCTTGAGCGTCGCGTTGAAGAGACCGTGGCTCCAGCCCCTGTATTCCAGGAGGCCGACCTGCCAGTCCGCGTCGTTCGCGACATAGCATCCGACGAGTTTGAGAAAGCCGTCGTAGACAATAAGAAGGAGTACGACCGCCTGATCTCATTCTTCACGCGGACGGCCCCGGAGCTTGTTGATCGCGTTGAGTTGTGGGAGGGAGGCGGATCTCTGTTCGACGTCTACGGAGTAGAAAAGTCGGTTCAATCCACCCTGTCAGCCCGCGTTGACCTTCCAAGTGGCGGATATCTGATCATTGACTACACGGAGGCGCTGACCGTCATTGACGTCAACTCCGGCTCGTTCGTTGGCCGCGGAAAAGCAGCTCGCCTTGAGGACACCATCACGAAGACCAACCTGGAGGCTGCTGAAGAAGCAGTCCGTCAGATGCGTCTGCGTGACATCGGCGGCATCATCGTCATCGACTTCATTGACATGGCAAGGGCTCGCAACCGTGATGCAGTGCTCAAGACCCTTCGCAAGTCGCTTGACCACGATCGCACCAAGACATTCGTGGTTGAGATTTCACCGCTCGGACTCGTTGAGATGACCCGTCAGAACGTGACCGATGGGGTTCGCGAGATCATGACCCGGCCATGCCGCGTCTGCAACGGCGAGGGCGTCGTTCCCAGCGAGGAGACAATTGCGATTGCTTTCGCTCGCAAGATCCGCGAGATGGTCAAGGACCATCCAGAGGCCGAGGCACTCCTGCTTCAGGTCAATCCACGAGTCACCGCTGAGTTCACTGGGCAAGGCGGATGGTTGCTCAAGGGGCTTGAGCTCGACACTGGCAAGAGGTTCTTCTTTGAAGGTTCAGAGGGACTTCCGACAGACCACATCGACGTTCTGCTGGCCTCAACAATTGAGAAGGTAGAAGAGCGAGCCGTTCCATTCCGAGCAGGAGATGAGGTTCACGTTCAGCTCATCGAACCCCATATGTTCAGGGCCAATGATGCGGTTGCAAAGATTGACGGATACATCGTTGCCGTCAAGGACGGCATGCCATTTGTGGGCACTCGCGTGATGGTCAGAATCGAGAAGGCAGGCCGAAATGAGGCCGAAGCTGTGATCGTTGACGGCGGGCTCGACGCTGCCCAAGCGGGCATCGGAAGCGGCAAGGCGGTATCTTGATGAATCCCATGTACGCAATCGTCAAAACAGGTGGCAAGCAATACCGCGTCGAGGAGGGTCAAACCCTTCTCGTGGAACGCCTGCCCGTCGACGAAGGAGCATCTGTCTCACTTGAGACGCTGATGATCCGCGGCGAAGGCGATGCCATCGCAATGGAAGCCTCGGAACTTACGAAGGCAAAGGTTGAGGCAAAGGTTCTCGCTCATGAGCGCGGACCCAAGCTCCGCGTTGCCAAGTTCAAGCCGAAGCGTGGATACCGGAACCGCAATGGTCACCGGCAGTCACTTACTCGCATCGAGGTAACGAAGGTCGCTCTCGGAGCCACCAAGGCCGCAGCAGCAAAGACTGAAGACAAGCCAGCGGCCGAAAAGCCAGCTGCCAAGACCCCAGCTGCGAAGACGCCAGCTGTTGAGAAGGAGGACTGAGCTGAATGGCACATAAGAAAGGCCTCGGTTCAAGCCGCAACGGTCGCGACAGCAATTCAAAGCGTCTCGGAGTAAAAGTTTTCGCAGGGCAGAAGGTCACGGGCGGAGAGATCATCGTCCGTCAGCGTGGAACTCGCTTCAAGCCTGGCAACGGTGTTGGCATTGGACGCGACGACACGATCTTCGCCAAGTCAGCAGGAACAGTTGTATTCACGCAGGGCTGGGCCGGACGGAAAATCTCCGTCGTCCCGGACGACGCCTAACCCGCGCCGCCCGCTCCTGCCAGTTCGCTCCTGAGGCTTATGCCGCCTGACCCGCAGGCCTGATCAGGATCTCGTTGACGTCCACATGTGGTGGCTGTCCGAGAGCCCACATGACGGCTCCGGCGATGTCGTCCTCTTCAAGGGGCTTCTCGATTGGTCCCTTTCCGTCATCCCAGAAGGGAGTGGCAACGATCCCTGGCTCAATCAGTGTCACTCGGACACCTGATCCGGCCAGCTCTCCACGGACTGCTTCGCCCATTGCTGTCACTGCCCACTTAGTGCAGGAGTAGAGAGAACCTGGGATTGCTCTGCGGCCGGCCACTGAACCGGTAAGGAGTAGATGGCCCTTCGACTTCTTCAACTCATCGAGGGTCGCCCGGACTGTGAGTGCTGCGCCGTAGACATTTGTCAGAACCATGCTCTTCCATGCCTCCGGGTCTGAGCCTGTGAATCCGCCAGGTCCGCCGAATCCGGCATTTGCGAAGACGGAGTCAATCTGACCATAAGCACTGATCGCGGCTGCGGCAAGATGTTCCTGCTGCTCCCACTCAGTTACATCGGTGGTGACGGCAATCGCTCTGTCCGGGCCGCCCAGCTCCGTGGCCAAGGCATCAATCAGATCAGTCGAACGGGCCGCAAGCACCAGCCGGTAGCCGTCCTTGGAGGCAGCTCTTGCCGTGGCTGCTCCGATGCCAGTGGACGCTCCAGTTATAAGCATTACTCGGTCGTGTGCCATCGGGTCACTCCTTGGTTGGGGTTGAGCTGGGACCATAGGACAAGGATGCTCAAAGACACAGCGACAATTGACGTCATCGCAGGAAACGGCGGGGACGGCTGCATCAGCTTCAGACGCGAAGCCCATGTTCCACGTGGCGGACCCGATGGCGGAGATGGTGGCCGGGGCGGAGACATCACGCTCGTCTGCAGCGATTCACTTAGGGACCTTGCCTTCTTCAAACGCAAGCGCAAATTCGTCGCTGGCCGCGGTGGACACGGGGAAGGCTCCAACAGACACGGCGCGGATGGAGACGACCTTGACATCCAAGTACCGCCAGGCACGGTGATTACTCTCAAGGATGGCTCCATAATCGATCTTGTAGCCCCAGGAACCAGGGTGGTTGTAGCCCGTGGCGGCAAGGGCGGGAAGGGCAACGCCCACTTCGCTACATCCACGAGACAGTCACCACGCTTCAGTGAACGCGGAGTTGGCGGCGTGGAAAACCAACTTCAGCTTCAACTTAAGCTGCTCGCAGACGTGGGCCTCGTCGGATTGCCCAATGCCGGCAAAAGCTCTCTTCTTGCATCCATGACCCGAGCACGGCCAAAGATTGCGAGTTATCCGTTCACGACTCTCCAGCCTGTCCTGGGCACGATCCAGGCCGATGAACGGCAGCTGATCGTTGCCGACATCCCCGGCCTTATTGAGGGAGCAAGCGAGGGAGCAGGACTCGGAGATGAGTTCCTCGCTCACATCGAACGAACACGTGTGCTCGTCCACGTCCTGGATCTGGGTCCGCTCGACGGGTCAGATCCGATTGAAAATCACGCAACAGTTGAGGCCGAGCTCGCTGCACATGACCCAAAGCTCGCGAGTCTTCCCCGGGTTCTTGCACTGAGCAAGGCCGATCTCGTTACGCCGGAGGAAGCCGAGGATGCAGCCGCCTTCTGGCGCGAGCGCCTTGGGTCCGAAGTGCCTGTGCTGATGTCCCCGTTGCAGCTGAGATCCCAGAAGGAAGGACTCTCTTCAAGCCTGCGGAGCGCAAGCCATTCGACATTGGGCAGGACGAGGATGGGCTCTGGCAGGTTGCAGGCGAGGGCATTGACAGACTCGTCGAGCGGTTCGACCTTGAGAACGAGGAGGCCGTCGCAGAGCTTGAGCGCAGGCTCAAGAGCATCGGGGTCATCCGGGCGCTTGAGAAGGCTGGCTATGAGCACGGCGAGGATGTTGAGATCGCAGGCATCGTCTTCGAGCTTGACCCGGAGTAATCTCGGGTGTCTATGGGCACCGTTGTCGTAAAACTTGGGTCGAGCATCGTCGTTGACGAGGCTGGAGATCTGCGGGCAGATGTTCTTTCGCATGTCTGCGCGGATGTAGCTGCGATCAGGGACTCCGGCGATCAAGTAGTGGTCGTGACAAGCGGAGCGATCGCGCTTGGGATTGCAGAGTTGGGGCTGGATGGCCGACCAGCGGCGCTCGATGAGCTTCAAGCAGCCAGCGCGATAGGTCAGGCCACGCTCTCCGGGGGTTGGCGAACTGAGCTTGGTGCGCGGGGAATCAAAGCCGCTCAGGTTCTATTGACGCTCCATGACATTGAGGAGCGCGCCTCTAATGTGAATGTCGGTGCCACTCTTCGCCGCCTTCTCTCATGGGGGGCCGTGCCTGTGATCAACGAGAACGACACGACAACAACTGAAGAGATCACCTTTGGTGACAACGATGTTCTTGCTGCTCAGGTTGCGATTTTGTTGGGAGCACGCATTTTGGTCCTGCTGACCGACGCGGATGGGTTGCACGAGGCAGATCCCCGCAGTAATCCTGACGCTCCAATAGTTAGAGACGTCCACGACTTCGCCCAACTCGAGGGATTTGAGATTGCCCAACAAGCCAACGACCTTGGCTCCGGTGGAATGCGGTCGAAGGTCGTCAGTGCGGAGATGGCGACTGCTGCCGGCATTGAGACCGTTGTGGGCCCAGGGAAGGACGCTGGGACACTCCGCGCGGCTTCGGAGGGCAAGGACGCCGGTACGCGCTTTCACCCGGGAGGCGACGGTCACGGCTCCTTCAAGGCATGGCTTAAATTCGCAAAGACCTCACGTGGCGTGATTGAGGTTGACTCTGGCGCAGCAAAAGCTCTGGAAGCCGGTGGAACAAGCCTGCTCCCAGTAGGGGTAACAGCGGTTTCCGGCGACTTTGTCTCAGGTGACGCTGTTGAAGTTCTCTGTGAAGGGCGCCCGGTAGGCAAGGGTTTGGTTGCCTACTCTGCCGCGGATCTGGAGGCGGTCAAGGGACTCAAGACTGATGCTGTGAAATCTGCGATGCCTGGTGCCCCTGA
>JAPLCH010000186.1 GCA_026392325.1 Solirubrobacterales bacterium
GATCGCTCTGCCCCCAATTGCCAAGTTTGGGACCGAAGAGCAGAAGCAGCGCTGGCTTGTCCCAGGGATAAAGGGCGAGAAGATCGCCGCGCTTGCGATCACCGAGCCCGATGCTGGCTCCGACGTTGCTGGTCTCAAAACAACTGCCACACCGGTTGAGGGTGGATGGATTGTGAGTGGGGAAAAGTGCTACATCACCGGTGGCTGCCGGGCTGACGTAATGGTCACAGCCGTTCGCATGGTCGGCACCAGTCGCCACGACGGCATCACCTTCCTTGGGATTGAACGCGGTGAGGGCGTTACGAGCAGCAAGCTCGAAAAGATGGGTTGGCACGCTTCAGACACGGCGTTGATCAAGTTCGATGAGGTCTTCGTTCCAGAGGAAAACCTGCTCGGTGAAGTTGGCAAGGGCTTCGCGTTGATCATGGCCAACTTTCAGTGGGAGCGGCTGACAATGTCATTGGGCGCAGTTTCAGCAGCGGAGTATGTGATGGAACTGACCTTGAAGTACGCACTGGAGCGGCAGGCTTTCGGTCGTCAGATCGGCAAGTTCCAGGTAATCCGCCACAAGTTCGCGGAGATGGCCACAAAGATTGAAGTTGGCCGCGCGCTGACAATGCACGCATTGCGCATGCATGTTGCCGGGGAGAACGCCGTGAAGGAAGTTTCGATGGCGAAGCTCCTGACGCAGCGAGCAACCCTTGAGATTGCTGATGAATGCCTTCAGATCCACGGTGGTGCCGGTTACATGGTCGAGTACGGAATTGAACGAGCTGTGCGTGACGCGCGCCTTGGGCCGATCGGCGGCGGTACTGATGAAGTTATGGCCGAGATAATCGGCAAGACACTCGGGCTCTAACTTCGGGTTAACCCGAGTTGCCGCAAGCGCCGATTACTCAGCCCCAAGGTTTTCCAGAAGCCAGCTTGTAACTGAACCCAGAACCTGAGCGTCAACGGGCAAACCGAGCTGGCGCTTGTAGTCGGCGAGCGTCGGCGCTTGGGCGTCAGTGCGAAGCAGGTGAGAGATCCCATCGGGCCGCTGCGTCTCTACCGGACCGCCCACTCCTGCAGCAATGGCAACAAGGTCTTCGGGTGGGACTTGCAGGTCCTTGTCTCCGGTCACGGCCAGCACGCGACAACCGATGCGTGGAAAGTCTGCGGCCGGGTTATAGGTAATGAACCCGCGCATCCACGCAGCGTTCAATTCCACGCCGTCAATGTCTGCAACTGGAGTTGTTGTTTCCAAGAGCCGCGCCTGAACTGACTTGGTCTGGGCAACTGCAGCCTCAGCCTGTGCCAGCCGGGTGGCTTCGTCGGGTGCGGGCATGGCGCCCCCAATGCGCTCCGCCTGCCAAGCCAGCACATCCCCACCGGGGCGCGCTGAAGCAGCCAGTAGGACAACGGCAGAAGGCGCCGGCTGGAGGGCGCTGTCAGCAGCAAGCCGAACGGCCTGAACTGCCCCTTCTGAATGTCCAATGATTGAGAGGCTGGCCTTGTCAATCCGTGGGTCTGCAGCGAGCAGCACCCATGCGGCTTTGGAGTCGTCCGTGTTGTCATCGAATGAGGCTTCGCGCCAGTTTCCGCCGTCGTTCACCCCCCTGCGGTCAAAGCGAAGTGAGGCGATGCCAACCGCAGCGAGAGCATCTGCCAAGGCAAGCTGAATCCCGATTGGCATCCCAGGAGCGTTGCCGTCATGGTCGAGCGGCCCTGATCCTGCGAGCAGCAGTGCTGCGGGCATAGGGCTTCCATCCAATACTTCGGGCAGCCGAAGGCATCCAGCAAGGTCGCTTCCACCTGGGGACTGGACAACAACCGCTTCATCCACCCCGCTTGGCATCAGCTTGACTGGAGCTGGGCTGCTAGAGCTGTCGCGTCTTCGGCTCCGACAAGGAACGAGGTCCAGTCGCCTCCACCCGAAAGAGTGACCTTCACGGCTGGCTGTCCACGCTTGACAGAAACGAAGCTCCGCTCGCCTTTGCGGCGCCATGCTCCGACCTTGCGCAACCCGGGCAGGCCCAACCCTGGCGCCCGAATGCCCTTGGTGCCAGAAAGCCCATCCGCGACAACCTCAACCTGGCTAATGTAAGTTCGCGGCACACTGAAGTTCCCGTGTAGCGAGACGAGCTTCTCCAGAGTGGACAAGGTGACTGTTACCTGCTGGTCTTCAATGGAGACCGTGCTCATGTCTGCCTCTCAGGGTTGGGACCGGAGGGTTGAGTCTTCCAGACCGTCACATGGCGCGAGGCAGCGATTGAAAACCAGCCAACGCTGGGGTACTCGGACTGCAAGCCCATACATCAGACCGTCCGGGGGCGAGCTGGCACTGCCCGAGAGGGTCATGAGTTGACAGCGATTGCCTTCCAGCAGCGGCGGCAATATAGTCCGTCCCCGATTACGTGTGGCTTTGCACATGCAAAGCACTCAGCCACCAGCTTAAGAAGGAATCTCAAATGAACCCCCGCTCCGCGCTCCGCCGTCTGATTCCAGCCCTCGTCTTTGTGGCAGTCGCAGCGTTTGCGCCCACTGCCCAGGCGTTTGACACCTTCGCGCCCACGGGCAGTCTCACCGACGCCCGCCAGGCACAGACCGCGACCCTCCTGCCCAACGGAAAAGTCCTAATCGCAGGCGGAAATGGCAGCTCAGGACACTTGGCAAGCGCCGAGCTCTACGACCCGGCAACAGGCGTTTTCACACCAACCGGCAGCCTCACCGACGCCCGCTACTCCGCGACTTCAACACTCCTGCGAAACGGAAAAGTCCTAATCGCAGGCGGATATGGCAACTCAGGAATCTTGGCAAGCGCCGAGCTCTACGACCCGGCAACAGGCGTTTTCACACCAACCGGCAGCCTCACCGACGCCCGCTACCTCGCGACTTCAACACTCCTGCGAAACGGAAAAGTCCTAA
>JAPLCH010000183.1:0-1227 GCA_026392325.1 Solirubrobacterales bacterium
CGATGACGGAGTAGTCCTGAGTGGGGAGGTAGTGGGGAAGGGGAGAGACGTGCTGCTTCTTCATGGCCTTTCATCCACACGTCGCTATGTGCTCATGGGTTCACGACTTCTGGAGAAGGGAGGTTTCCGCGTGATCTCCTATGACGCTCGGGGACATGGGAAGAGTCAGCCAGCCCAATCACCCGATTCCTACACGTATTCCACATTGACCTCCGATGCCAGAGCCGTAATGGAAGCAGTCGGTGCGCTGAGCCCGATTCTCGTGGGTGTCTCAATGGGAGCCCACACTGCAGCAGCCCTTGTTGGTGAAAAAGGCAACACCGTCGGTGCCGCCCTTTTCATAACGCCGGCATATTCGCCCGAAATGATTTTTGATGCAGAGTCAGCAGCCCTTTGGGACGGCCTCGCAGATGCGCTGGAATCGGGTGGTCCGGAGGCTTTTGTGGCCCAGATCGATACCGACGCGCTAGATCCCCGTTGGAGTGACGCGGTGCGGAAAGCAACCTTGCAGAGAATGGCGCAGCACGAGTATCCGTCGGCAGTTGCAGACGCGCTGCGGGCGGTTCCACGCTCAAGGCCATTCGAGAGTTGGAACGACCTGAATTCACTCGACCTGCCAACGGCAGTAATTGGCAGTCAGGACAGCTCTGACCCGGGCCATCCGCTGAAAGTTGCGCAGGACTGGGCGGAAGCGATCTCTGGATCCGAGCTGCTTGTTGAGGAAGCGGGCCAATCGCCGCTCGCGTGGCGCGGCGCAGCTATTTCCAGAGCCGTTCAGTCGCTGAGTTGATACTCGCGGGCACGCGATCCATGCCCAGGGACCCATAGGCCGACAAAGTGAATTCCGGGCAGTTCCTGATCCTCGGCGGCGTCCAGAATCCACGAGCAGCTGGAACTTGGCGAAGGCCTGTCGCAGAGAGCCATGCTCAATGTGTCGTCCAGACCCTGCAAACCGAAGGTCAACCCGCCTGAAAGGATGACAACAGCGTCTCCATGGGACAGCGTTTCAAGAGAGACGCCCTGCTCGGAGGCCGGGTGCATGCGATGCACATCGCCGTTTGCGCTAACAATTGAGAGGCTTGTGCCGCTCAAGGTTCCAGACCATGCAAGGACTGAGGTCTGGACATTTGCTTCAAAGCCCGCGTCGCCGTCTGGACATTGAACCTTGAAGCTGAACTTGTTTGTTCCTGCCGACGCTTCCAATGTCGGAGTTTCGAGTGCAACGGC
>JAPLCH010000183.1:1237-3255 GCA_026392325.1 Solirubrobacterales bacterium
AACTTCCAAGCGCGCTTCTTGAGCACAGACACTCGATGCTTCGGCGTCCTGGCTGATCGGACCACTGTCTGTGTATGACTACGGTTCTGCTGGGCATGCATTACAGGACCACGCATAACCCAATAATCTGACCTTCCCTTCTAGCTCTACATAACATTGATTATCGCGCGTAGACTCCGAAAATCCCCTGGTGTCCTCCCTGACCGCGGGACGGTCGGAATACGCCCGTAGCCTTGGCTCCGTAAACTTCGCTCCAGATGGCCAAGCAAAGACAGATGAAGATTGAGCAGAAGAGCGCTCTTGCAGCAATGCAGGCACTTGAAACCAAGAGCGATGCGGAACTTGAGTCTGAAACCAAGTACCGGTCGGCTGCCTACGCAATCCTCGGCGCCCGCGCTGCAGAGCGCTACGACGCTGAGTCATCTCGTGCGTGGTTCCAGAAGGCCATCGCCGCTGCCCGGCCACAGGAGCGTATGGCTCTCAAACGGATGGCCGACGCATCCCTTGCGCTCGCAGAGCGACGTGCAGGAGATCTAAAGGCAGCCGTTCAGAAGCTTGGGTCTGAGGCTCCATCCAACACTCAGATGATGCTCCTTCGCCTAATGGGTGTTGTAGCACCGCCCAAGTCGGCCTCGCTCGTGCGACGGATCTTTGGTCCCATCTCCATCTTCCTGCTTATCTCGACTCTCATCGCGATCAGCCTTGGCATTGTTGAACTCGTGGCACTCCCACTCGGTGGAGTCACACTGGGCGCAGCACTGCTCTACGCAGTTCTCCTTCTGACCGCCGTCCTCGGAACACTCGTGTTCTTCGGTCGTCGCAAGCAGAACCGCGCTCGCTCAGGCTCCTGAGCCTCAGCCGGCCTCACTCACGGTCAGCTTGGACATCACGATGGGACTGGCTGGCGGTCCATCCTGCCCAGCTGCTGCAGCCGCTTCAATCGGCTGGGCGGAGATCCGGTCCACAGCATCCATTCCCTTGATGACCTTGCCGAGGACTGCGTAATCAGCAGGGAGCTGCAAGACCTCTCCGGTCACCACGAAGAATTGACTTCCAGCGGTTCCTGCTGGTTCATTTCCGGCTTTGGCCATTGCAACGAGTCCGCGCACATACTGCTGTGAGGCAGGTGGAGTGTCGACTGTCTTATAGCCGGGTCCTCCGGTTCCATCCGTTGCTGGGTCCCCTCCCTGGATGACAAATCCCGGAGCAAGCCGATGGATTGGTAGTCCATCGTAAAAGCCACTCTTAGCAAGCGAGACAAACGAGGCGGCAGCCTTCGGTGAGGATTCGGAATTGACCTGAATTGTGAAGTCTCCACAGTTGGTCTTGACCTCGACATTCCAGATACTTCCAGCCGGGAGCTTGCTGGTCGGCGCAGTGAGCTTTTGCCGCCCGGGCTGCGCTGCTGCTGCAGCGACTGTTGAGCATTTTCCAGAATCAACTGAGGTTGACTTGCTCTCGCCTCCCCCACAGCCAATTGTGACAAGCGAAATGGCAAGGAATCCTGCTGCGGTAAATGCGATGCGATGTCTCATATTCAGATCATCCCAGACCGCCCGTACCCCGCCGATCAGTCACCCATCAACGGTGATGTTGCCTGCCGGGTATAGCCTGTGGTCAGATGACCCCAACACTAAGCATCATCGTCAATCCCTCAGCAGGAGGAGGACGAGCAAAGAAGGCGCTTGAAGGCGTGAAGATCGCCCTCGAGAGGCGCGATGTCGCCTACCAAGTGCACGAGACCCGAGACCTTTCTCACGCGCGCAAGCTTGCTGTTCAGGCCAGCGCAGATGGCCACATTGCAGGAGCACTCGGGGGCGACGGACTTGTGGGAGCCGTGGCCGCAGGGTGTGCCGAAGGCGGAGGAGTAATGGCCATCCTCCCCGGTGGCAGAGGGAACGACCTCGCGCGCGTTCTGGAGATTCCCACGGAGCCCGAGGAGGCTGTGGGCCTTGCCTTGGACGGCCAAGAACGTCGTATGGATCTGGGTGACGGAAATGGAGTGCCATTCTGCTGCA
>JAPLCH010000183.1:3266-8527 GCA_026392325.1 Solirubrobacterales bacterium
AACCGGATCGCCAACGAGACACGCATTCCAGGCGCAGCCTCCTACCTCTACGCAGCAATCAAGGCTGTGCTCGGCTGGAAAACGGCCGTGTTCACGATCACGGCTGACGGAGTTGAACAGAGACTTGAGGGCTTCAGTGTCATTGCGGCCAACTCGAAGGCCTATGGAGGTGGCATGTTCATCGCTCCAGATGCGGATGTCACAGATGGCTTGCTTGATCTTGTGACGATTGCCGGAACTTCCAGGCTTCGGTTCTTGAGCCTCCTGCCCCTGGTCTTCAAAGGGAAGCATGTGGGTCTGCGCGACGTCACAGTCTCCCGTGCCGAAAGGATTGAGATCAAGGCCGATCGGCCATTCACCGTCTATGCCGATGGTGATCCTCTCTGCGAACTTCCCGCTGTGATCTCGGTTCGGAAGGATGCCGTACGAATAATGCTTCCCGCTCCCAAGTGAGGGTCCGGCTTGCCGTAATTGTCGGAACGGCGGTCAGCCTTCTCCTGCGAGCAGCAGGTCGGGCCGGGACAACGCTTCCCGGAAGAGTTGTACTGCTCCTTGCCCCGAAAGCAATCGCAACGCTTGGTGCCAAGCTTGGAGCTGGAACCGCCGTTGTTTCAGCGACCAACGGCAAGACAACGACATCCGCACTGGTAGAAGGGGCGCTCAGTCGCTCCGGAATGGACGTCGTCCATAATTCTGCCGGCGCGAACATGTCTGGAGGGATCGTCTCGGCGCTGATCGGTGGGTCAAGCGGAGAACGAACCATCGGACTATTTGAGATCGATGAATTCTGGGTTCCGGAAATTGCCTCACAGTTGAGGCCCAAGGCGGTTCTCTTGGGGAATCTCTTTAGAGACCAACTGGACCGATACGGAGAGCTGGACACCATCCTTGACAGATGGGTCCACTGTGCCCGTGAACTCACATCGCAGGGGACGATTGTCCTGCTCTGCGCCGATGACCCAGGAATGGCATGGGTCGGCCATGATCTTCCCAAGGAATTGGTCATCTGGTTTGGGCTTGAGGACACCTCCGTTGCGCTTGAGGAACTGCCGGCTTCGGCGGATGCCGGCGCCTGCCGAAGCTGCGGCAGCCCGCTCAACTATTCCGCTGTCCTGCTTGGGCACCTCGGACATTGGAGCTGCCCCGGCTGCGGCCTTTCTCGTCCAACCCCGACTTACCAATGCACCAAGGTTGATCTCAAGGGTGCCCGAGCGATCGAATTGGAGATAGTTGGCCCAGATGGTCAGCACTCTGCTTCCGTCGGCCTCCCGGGTGTCTACAACGCTTACAACGCTCTCGGGGCTTGGGCCCTGTCCTCCACCTTGGGCGTCTCCCCCGAAGTCATCACAGCCTCCTTCAATGAGTCCGGACCGAGTTTCGGACGCGCTGAACGCTTGAGCTACAACGGTCGCTCCACCTCGATAATGCTGGTGAAGAATCCCACTGGTGCAAATGAGGTTTTCAGGACCCTCACGGCGGAACCATCGGGTCTGAACCTTCTCTTTGTCCTCAACGACAGGATCGCTGATGGGCGGGATGTTTCCTGGATTTGGGACGCGGACCTGGAGGTTCTGGCCCCCAGTATTGGGCATGTTGTGTGCTCGGGAACACGAGCAGAGGAGGCTGCCCTCCGGTTTCTCTATGCGGGAGTAGGTCGTGACCGAATTACGACCGTCAACGAACCGATTGCCGGCCTTGACCAACTCGCAAAGGACAGTGAGGGCGACCTCTGGGTACTTCCGACATACACGGCGATGCTCGAACTGCGGGGCAAGCTCGCCGACCTTGGAACTGTGGAGAGAGTGGTTTGAGCGGCAATGCAGTTCTCTGGCACAGATTGGAGCACTCCGGCTACATGGGCGACCTCCCACTCTGGCACTCGCTCACTCAAGAGTTCGCCCAAGGAAATGTTTGCGAGCTTGGGGCAGGCACAGGGAGAATCACGCACAGCTTGGCGAGCGCCGGTCACCGGGTTCTCGCCGTCGATTCACAAGGCGACCTCTTGGCTGCGCTTCGTTCTGGGCTTCAGCCAGGCAGCCGCGTCGAAACACTGGCCCTCGGGGTTGAAGAGCTTGACCATGGCGATCTTGTCGGGTTTCAACTCATCATCGCTCCGATGCTGTTTGTCAATCTTGTCTGCTCCGCGTTGCCAGTTGGCGAGTTCTTCAAAATGATCCGACAGGCCTGTTCTCCCGACGCGATGCTTGCTCTTGCAAGCGTTGGGGATCTGTCGCCATTTGAGCGAACCGATTCTGCGCAAAGCTCTGAATACCCTCAGAGTTATGTGAGCGCACTGCTTGAGGGCCCAGCGCCTGCTCACACCCTGATCCATATGCGGCAGCTTGATCCGACCACACCAGCGACTTCACCCGAGTTCCTCGTCCCCCTCCCGACAGCCTCGCTTGTAGAGGCGGCGTCTGGAACCTTTGACTTTGTTCGGACGGAGCGACTCCCCCAGTCGAACCTTTCCGCAGGAATGGATGTGATTCTCTTCAATGCCTGTTGATCCGGCCGCCCACCTAACTGTCTCAGTCCTCTATCCCACACTTCTGAACATCTATGCGGATAGAGGCAACCTGATCTTCCTTCAAAGGCGCTGCGAGTGGAGGAACATTGGGTTCTCAATCAATTCCGTTGGCATAGGCGACCCGATTGATGCGGATGGGACCAACCTCATCTACGTCGGCGGCGGCCAGGACCGCGACCAGGCGCTGTGTGCTTCGGATCTCGCGGGCGCGAAAGCTGAACTACTCAGAGATTGGGTTGCATCCGGAAGCCCAATGCTGGCGGTCTGTGGCGGCTACCAGATGCTCGGGCACGGATATAGCTCTCCTAGTGTTTCGATTGATGGTGTTGGAGCGTTTGATGCAGAAACCGTCGCTGGCCCAGACCGGTTGATTGGAGCCATAGAGATCAAGACAGATCTCCCAGGGCCCACTGGCGGTGTTCTGGTCGGGTTTGAGAACCATTCGGGGAGGACAACACTCGGTCCGGGAGCAACCGCCCTGGGTCGCGTGGTCCACGGACACGGAAACGACGGCGTCAGCGGCATGGAGGGCGTGCGGCAAAATGCTTCGATTGGGACCTACCTTCACGGTCCGCTGCTCCCTAAGAACTGGTGGTTGGCTGACTGGCTTATAGCCTCAGCTTTGGGTATCTCAGTGGACCATCTCCCCTCTTTGCCTAATGAAGCAGAGGCCGCCGCTCATCGTTCTGCCCGAAAAGCCGCGGGTTCATAAATGAGAGTTGGCACTCAGCAATTCAATTGATTCCGCGCTCGTCCGCGAATCGTTCTAAAGTGACCCTATGAACGCTCAACGCGCAGAGTCATATCTCAAGGTTGTCTCGGTTCTTGACTCCGAAGGAGGCGTGACCCTCCGTCCGGATGAGGTCATCAAGCTCCGCCATGCAGCAGACACGCTCTTCTTTGACGAGGAAGGCAGGTCTGAGGCAGTTGAAGAGGCCAAGGCGGTTCTCAGCCGTGTAGTTGAGTCAGAGCGTTGGTCCGAAGAGCGGGCTGATCGCCTCTCCGACGACATTGAGGGCTGCGGCTCTCTCGTTCCTGCCTGATCTGCCTCGGGCTTGAGTCAGGTCTGACCAGGAAGTCAGGCTGGCGAGACGCCTGTCGAACCAAATCCCCCTGATCCGCGCTCAGTCTCCTGGAGCTTCTCAGACCATTGGGGCTCGAGAGCCTCATGCTTGATGAGCAGCAGCTGAGCGATGCGATCCCCCTCCTCTCCGACAAATGGAGCGGTCGGGTCCGTATTGATCAGAAGAACCTTGACCTCTCCCCTGTAGCCGGAATCAATCAGGCCTGGGGCATTCACGAGGGAGATTCCACTCTTGAGGGCAAGACCCGATCGGGGTAGTAACAGCCCAGCCATTCCGCGCGGAATCTCAACGGCCAAGCCGGTTGCGACAAGCTTGCGCTCGCCAGGGGCGAGGCTGAAGCCTTCGACACAGTGAAGGTCGTAACCCGCGTCCCCTGCCCGTGCTCTCTGTGGCAACAAGGCAAGTTCGTGAAGGCGCTGAAAATTGAGCTCGCTCATCAGATCGTCAGTCAATCGCATAGCGGGAGTAGCGCGCAGCCTGCTCAGATGTCATCTTCGCGTTGATCAGAACCCCATCTGCCCTGTCCTCACGGGTCAGGTCTCCAGCAACTCTGTGGAGCTCAGCTATTACTGAACCGCTGCTGTGGGGCAGCAGCAGAGTCACCTTGATCATGCGCGAACCGATAGAGGCGCTTACAGCGTCAAGAAGCTGCTGAATCCCCGCCCCCGTCTCGGCGCGCTTCGCTCAACTCTGCACGCTCGTCGGCGGTCAGCAAGTCCACCTTGTTGATCACTTCCAAACGCGGAATGCCGTCAGCGTGAATTTGCTCAAGCGTTGCCTCTACGGACGCTCGTCTCTCAAGTCTCTCTTCAGGAGGTTCCGCGCCGTCCTCTATCTGGAGGAGGAGGTCAGCATGGATGGTTTCTTCCAGGGTTGCCGCGAACGAATCAACGAGCTGGTGAGGGAGCTTCCGGATGAACCCGACGGTGTCGGTCAATACGTATGCCCTTCCCCGGTGCTCAAACTGTCGGGTGGTTGGATCAAGGGTATGGAACAACTCATCACGGATCCGCACGTCGGCGCCGGTGATGGAGTTCATCAGGCTGCTCTTGCCGGCATTGGTATATCCGACCAAGGCGACAGCGGGGACGGTTGTGCGCACCCGTTCAGCTCGCATCAGTCCTCTATTGGACTCAACCTTCCTGAGCCGCTTCCGCACTACTGAGATCCGGTCTCTCGCCAACCGGCGATCCCCAGTCGTTCCAAGTGAGTCCAGAGCCCACGCATGCGGGCCAGGTTGTACTCGAGCTGCGCCAGCTCAACTTGAAGCTTCCCTTCTGCCGAATCAGCATGGAGGGCGAAAATGTCGAGAATCACAGCTGTTCTATCGAGCACCGGCATCTTCAGCAGTTCCTCCAAGGCACGTTCCTGCCTGGGAGTCAGCTCATCATCGGCAACAACAAGGTTTGCATCGGTGGCCTTGATCTCATCCACAAGATCAAGCACACGTCCACTCCCCATGTACGAGGCTGGGTCGGCCTGAGACCTGATCTGCGCCGCCCGACCAACCGTTGCGGCTCCGGCAGTCCGCATCAGTTCTTCCAGCTCATCCAGCCCGTTTGAGGCAGCTGGCCCTGCGTGAATCAGGTACGCCCGCTGACGTGCGCGACGCTCTCCGGTGCCTCGCTTGGAATCGGGAGCACTCACCC
>JAPLCH010000146.1 GCA_026392325.1 Solirubrobacterales bacterium
CCCGCGTTGAGGACCGGACCTTCATCTGCTCCGAGAAGGAGATTGACGCCGGCCCAACCAACAACTGGCGCGCTCCGGACGAGATGCGTGCAGAGCTCAAGGGCGTATTTGACGGCTCAATGAAGGGCCGCACGATGTACGTCGTCCCGTTCTCAATGGGACCACTTGGTTCACCGATCGCCCACGTTGGAGTCGAGCTGACCGACTCTCCTTACGTTGTCGTCTCCATGCGCATCATGACCCGCATGGGTCAGGGTGCCCTTGATGTGATCGGCACTGACGGTGACTTTGTCCCGTGTGTTCACTCCGTTGGCGCTCCGCTCCCAGAAGGCCAGGCAGATGTTGTTTGGCCATGCAACGCTGAGACCAAGTACATCGTTCAGTACCCGGAATCACGCGAGATCTGGTCTTACGGATCTGGATACGGCGGAAACGCGTTGCTTGGCAAGAAGTGTTTCGCCCTGCGTATCGCATCGGTGATGGCTCGTGATGAGGGTTGGATGGCAGAGCACATGCTGATCCTCAAGCTCACCTCGCCTGAAGGAACCATCAAGCATGTCGCTGCGGCTTTCCCATCAGCCTGCGGCAAAACGAACCTCGCAATGCTTATTCCAACTCTTGACGGCTGGACAGTCGAAACGGTTGGAGACGACATTGCATGGATGAAGTTCAAGGAAGATGGTCGTCTCCACGCGATCAACCCGGAGGCAGGCTTCTTCGGAGTTGCGCCAGGAACGAGCATTGACACCAATCCGAACGCAATGGCAACGATCGAGAACAACACGGTCTTCACGAACTGCGCACTCACCGACGATGGCGACATCTGGTGGGAGGGCATGACGGATGAGAAGCCAGCGCACCTGATCGATTGGCGTGGCAATGACTGGACTCCTGAGTCCGAAGCTCCGTCATCCCATCCAAATGCAAGGTTCACAGTTGCCGCCGACCAGGATCCAGCTATCGCCCCATCATGGGACGACCCTGCTGGTGTTCCAATTGACGCAATGCTCTTCGGCGGTCGCCGCTCGGGCGTTGTGCCACTCGTTCACGAGGCATTCGACTGGAACCATGGTGTGTTCCTCGGAGCGACAATGTCCTCTGAGACCACTGCTGCTGCAGCCGGAGCGATGGGCGTCCTGCGTCGCGATCCATTCGCGATGCTTCCATTCGCCGGCTACAACATGGCCGACTACATTGGTCACTGGCTTGACATCGGCACAAAGACCGACGCAGACAAACTGCCGAAGATCTTCTATGTCAACTGGTTCCGCAAGGATGCAGACGGTCGTTGGCTCTGGCCAGGGTTCGGAGAGAACAGCCGTGTTCTTGAGTGGGTATTCCGCCGTTGTGACGGCGCCGTGAGCGGCGTTGATACGGCAATCGGTGTTCTCCCAGAAGCCTCTGACCTGAACACGGATGGGCTCGACATCAACGATGCCGACCTCGCTGAGCTTCTGAAGGTTGACAATGCAGAGTGGAAGGCAGAGCTCGGTTCAATAAACGAGCACCTTGACTCGCTCGGCGAGCGTCTTCCTGATGAGATGCGCAGCCAGCTTGCTGCCCTTGAGGGCCGCCTCGGCTAGTTCGGATCCGATCCGTTCGAAATTAGGGCCCTGGTCGCGTTGCGGCTGGGGCCTTTTTTGCGGGAACTTGGTCATCGAAATTAGGGCCCTGGTCGCGTTGCGGCTGGGGCCTTTTTTGCGGGAACTTAGTCAGTCCGGCTTCGGTTTATTAAGGGTTGCGATCTCCGGTCGCTTTCTAGCCTTGTTGCATGAGCACCGACGGAACGTTGCGAGCGGTCGCGGCCCCGATCGGGTTGGTGGGCCTCTCAGTCATCTTCGGGCTTACTTTTTCGCTTGTGACTGGTGGTGCCCCCGAGCGGGAGGCGAGAACACCAGCGACGGGCAGCAGGCAGACTCAGATTGGGCTGCCGGCAAGAGCCGGGCTTCTGACAGAGCGCGCATCTGCGACCTTCGGAAATCGCTTTGCTGGTGTTTGGGTTGTTCCAGAGGATGAGGGGAGGGCAAAGATTGGCATCGTCGGACTTGTTCCCTCTGACTGGACAAAGGGGGATTCCCTACTTATGTCGCTTGGGATTGCGGGCGATGTTGTGGCCGTGTCAAGGAGCTATGGGGAACTCAAGGCAGCAG
>JAPLCH010000075.1 GCA_026392325.1 Solirubrobacterales bacterium
TTGCGGAGTCCGTTGATATTCACCTCGGCGTTGCCGGGTCTCTCTCAGTGGTCGCGTTTGCAAACCTCGCCGCGCTGGTGCCAGGGGCTCCCGGTTCAATCGGGACATATGACCTTGCTGTCGGAGTAGCGACCAAGGCAGTAACCCACAGTTCACGCAATGTGGTCTCGTTCATCGTGCTGCTCCGGTTTGTCGTCTATGTGCCGATTACCATCACTGGCGGTCTGCTGCTGTTCTTCAGGTATGGCGGACTTGATCGGCTCCGCGCTGCACGCCAGGCTGGGCTCTCAGATGAGGCGACAGAGCCTTCGGGGACGCCCGCCCAACCTGTCTCTGAAGGGTCGGGGGTCTGATGATCGCCACTTCCGTGGCTCCGGCTGTGGCAACGCGACGGAACCCGTTCGGGCTCCTCGCGCAACCAGCTGCCATGTTGATCGTCGGAGCGGTACTGCTTGCTGCTCTGAGCCTTCTGTATCCGAGCACGCCGACTTACGATCCGTGGTCTTGGATCATCTGGGGCCGGGAGATCGGGGAGTTGAACCTGCTGACAACGGGCGGCCCATCATGGAAGCCGCTGCCGATCTTCTTCACCGTCCCATTCTCGATTTTTGGCGAAGCAGCACCTGACCTTTGGCTTGTTGTGGCCCGCGCCGGCGCATTCATTTCGCTTGCCCTGGCATTCCTGATCGCCGGGCTGCTTTGCAACCGCACTTTCGGCGAGGCGGAGGCTCCTCGGCGGGGTTGGGTGGCGATCCTTGCCGGGCTCACGGCAGTGGTCGGAGTTCTCTTCCAGATGGGGTTCATCCGCGTCAACATGCTCGGCGACTCCGAAGGTCTGGTCAACGCGACCGCCTTTGCCGCTTCTGTTTGGGACTTCAGCCGCGCTTTTGAGGCCAGAGGTGTGGGTGTTCCTTGGCCTCTATGGGCTTTGGCTCTGGTTCAGCAACCCTGAGCTCCGAAAGTGGCTGATCGGCTGCGCAGTGTCCATCCCAGTCCTGTGGTTCGTGCCCGAGTACTTCGGCAGCGGGAACTTCTTTCGGGCTGCAGCACGCGCACAGCAGCCGAATGCGTATTCCCCAGCCTTTGCCGACAGTCCGTTCTTTCAGACCCTTAAGGAAAGCCGCCCGATGCTTCCAAGTTCGGTCAAGCCGGCGATTGAGTTTGGTGCCCTCGTGGCGCTCTGGGCTGCTTGGCGGCGACGCTTTGCCCCACTCGCAGTATTGCTGGTTGGGTCAGCCTGGATCGGCCTTGTCGCGGTCATGACTGAGGCCGGTTTTGCTGGCAACCCGCGCTACATGATGTTGGGCACCTCACTGCTCGCGATCATCGGCGGGTATGGAGCAGGAAGTGTTCTTGCGGTCTTGCGGATGGGAGCGCGGAGGGTCAACCTCAAACTCGTTCCGGTAGTAACACTGATCGCTTTCGTCGCGCTGCCCGCCCTTGTCTGGAGCCGCGGCATCGATGTCCGAGTGCAGCGCCTGAAGCACCTTGGTGTGGTGTTGCACAGCGAGTACGACCGGCGACATGACCTGACTGGGGCAATCAAGCTGGCCGGCGGCCGTGACTTTGTTCTCAACTGCGGCGCAGTCTCAACAGAGAAGTTCCAGGTCCCGCTTGTCGCTTGGTATCTGCACTCACACACGCTCCGCATTGACGCACCGTTGAACAGGCTTTCAGCCGATGGCCCTGGAACGGCATTCCAGACGAACTCACCAGGCAACCCCCTTCCAAGGGGCCGCTGGGAAGTGTTCTGGTGGGACGCTCAGGGCCATGGGCTGTGCTTCAGGCATGTCCCGCTTTGAAGGCATCTGCTGACAAGTCGCAAATCAGGTCACAACAACCATGAGCATCGATCCAACTCCAACTTCCACGGGCCGTTTGGGCGGCCTGCGCCGACTTGCAGGAAGCCCCTGGGTGACCGGAGCTTTCATTCTTGTGCTGATCGCCTTCTCTCTGTGGACGAGAACGAAGTCAGTTCGCTCATCCTTCTGGATGGACGAAGCTCTGTCTGTAGGGATCTCATCGCATGACCTGATGGACATTCCACATGTGCTCAAGCGCGATGGTTCGCCACCGCTCTACTACATGCTTTTGAGTGTTTGGATGGGCTGGTTTGGCCGAACCGAGGCGGCGACCCACGCCCTTTCGGTCGCTGTGATCATGCTTTCGATCCCAGTTGGCTTCTGGGCTGGGTGGAGGCTGTTCAGCAAGCGGGTCGGGCTGATTCTCGCAACCCTCATCGCGGTTTCCGTATTCCTCACGCAATATGCCCAGGAGACGCGTATGTACTCCCTGGTGGCTCTGCTCGCACTGCTCACCACAGCAATGTTCTGCCTCGCCTTCGTTCAACGCCGGAGGGGTTGGATTGCAGGGTTCTCCATTTCACTGGCAGCACTCCTTTACACCCACGGCTGGGGACTGTTCTTCGGCATTGGTTGTGGATTCGCAGGGATGTACCTTGCATGGCTTGCTGAAGACCGCAGGCCGCTGATTCGAGATGGGCTGATCGGGTTTGGCGCTACGGCAATCCTGTTTCTTCCATGGCTCCCCACACTCATGTTTCAGGCAGCTCACACCGGGGCCCCATGGTCTTCATCGCCGCGGCTGGGAGTGTTCAGCCAACTCGCGACGCTTCTGGGAGGTTGGGCAA
>JAPLCH010000255.1 GCA_026392325.1 Solirubrobacterales bacterium
ATCCCACGGTTCTCCGTAAGTACATCAGCGCCCGTCTCGGCGTCAAACCAGGGCGCGCCGCCCGCAAGGCTTATCCGGCCACCAGAGGGGCGGTTGAGGCCAGCGAGCATCCGCAGGAGGCTGGTCTTCCCACAGCCTGAAGGGCCTGTGACCGCAAGGCACTGACCTCCCCCAACTGATCCTGCTGCGTTGATCTGCAGACATCCGACCTCGCCGGTGATGGTGAACTCAAGCACCGGATGTCTCCCAGCGGCGGGTCAGTATGCGAGTGGTCACGAGCAGCGCTGCGGAGGCAGCAACGAGAACCGCGGCAAGGGCCTGCGCCCCAGCCAAATTGCTACCAAATCCCTCGTAGATCGCAAGTGGGGCGGTTTGGGTAACTCCGCGCAGAGAACCAGCAAACATCAATGTCGCACCGAATTCGCCCAAGGCGCGGGCCCACGCGAGGGTCGCTCCAGCTGCAAGCGCTGGCGCAACGGTTGGAACGGCCACCTTCATGAACACGGCGGCGTCGCTCAACCCCATCGTCCGTGCTGCATCACGCAGGCCAGGGCTCATTGCCTCGAAGGCCGCCTGAGCCTGGCGAATGTGAAAGGGCGCTGAGACAAACACGAGCGCCACGACGACACCGGCCGTCTCAAGTACGAGACGAATTCCCACAGCATCTTCAGCGCCGCCAAGCCAGCCCAAGGGACCAAAGGCTGCAAGCAGGCCAAGGCCGGCGACTGCGGGAGGGAGGACCAGTGGTAGTTCGATGACCGTTGTCGCTATTGAACGCCCGCGAAACCTTCGCGTCGCCAAGAGCCAAGCGGTTGGCGTCCCAAAGCCAACTACGAGCACCAAGGCGATGACCGAGCACTCCAGGCTGAGCAACAGCGCATCTACTGCCGCCGGGTCACTGAGCTGGTCCAGCAAGGCCGCTGGGCTGTTAGCAGTGAGTATCGCGACGATCGGAATGGTCACGAACGCAAAGCTCACTGTCAAAGCAGCCCACATTGCTCCCGATGCCAAGCGTCTCGCGGTCATTTCAACGTCCACTCACGACGGTGGGAGAAACCCTGCAGCCTGGAGTGCCTGCTGAGATCGCGGCAGCAGCAGGCTCTTGATGAACGCTGCAGCTGCCAATGGGTACTTGGTCCCATTGACGACAACTGCCGCACACTTGGTGAGCGGATTGAGGAATGAGGGGATCACTATTGCCCGCAGACGACCGTTGCTGGCCGTGACGTCGCTTGCGTAAAGGATTGCAGCGTCCACAACGCCCGCGTTTACTTTCGCGGCCACGCTTGCCGCATCGGGTTCGCGGGTCTTCACATTCGCGCGAATTGCGACGGCCTCGGCCGTTGGGAGCTTTCCGAGGATTGTGTCCGCGTAGGCTCCGATGGGCACTGACGGCGAGCCCAATGCCAATCTGATGCCTGGCTTGGCCAGTTCGTTAAAAGAGCCGATGTTGGTGGTCCCGCTGCGCACAGCAACGACGAGCCTGTTGCGAGCAAATACAACGGGCTTGCCGACAAGCCCTTCCGTTGCAAGCTTCTTGGGGATCTTCAGAGACGCAGAGACGAAGACATCTGGATTGCGCCCACTGCGTATTGCTGTCGCTATCGCATCTGAGCCCGAGAACTCCAGTTTGACTGCAGTGTTTGGGTAAAGGGTGCTGATTGCTGTGATCGGAGCCTTCAGTGACGTGGCTGCGCTGACCGTCAAGGAGCTGTCGGAACCCCCGCAACCAGAGATGACAACCGCCGATGAGGCAAGGACCAAGGCACGAAGGCGGTACATGACCAGAATAAAAGCACAGCCCCGGTAGTCCCACGGGGCATGATCATTGGGAAACGGCCGCAAGACCTGCCAACCTAGAACAGTGATTGACCGCTTCCTCGGGCGCATGTTCCGCAGTGCCGGCCCGGATTACCCATTTAGAGCAGCATGCCTTGTCCTGCTCGGCGGGCACATCATCGTTCTCTTGGGCGTTGTCCTCCTGTCCATTCAGTTCAACTTCAACGCAAGGCAGTTCTGGACAGCGGTTCTCCTCGTTGAGGTGCTCATGGTGTTTGACAACGTCATCTCCGCCAAGCGATTGAAGCGAAGCCTCAAGAAAGTCAGGGCCGTCCTGGCTGGGGAGAGCAGGGACCCAGACAGTGAGCGGATCGCGTGGACCACGCTTGTGACACTTCCGACAAGGCACTTCAGCCGTGCGATCCAGCGCACTGCGATCGGCGTCATGCTGCCGCTCGTCGCCTGGGTCACATGGGAGCTTCACCTTCCATGGTGGGGCGCTCCACTGATCTTCGCTACAGGGATGGTCATCCTTCTCTACGGCTTCCTGCTGCGTTTCCTTGTACTTGAGCTCGCATGGCGACCAGCCGTGGCAGATCTGGCTCGCCTTCTTCCGGACAAGATTGAGCGGTCTGATGCTCTGAAATCCAAACAACTTTCAATGCGAGCCAGAATTCTGCTGGGAATCCCGTTGATCAACATCATCACCGGGACGGTTGTGGCCTCGCTGTCCAGGCAATCAGGCTCAACGGGCCTTGAGAACATTGGCATCGACGTGTTCATCACCATGCTTGTGGCGACTACTATTTCCCTTGGGCTTTCGCTCCTGTTCTCCCGCTCAATCCTTATGCCGATCGCAGATATCCGAGCTGCCGCCCGGTCTGCGCGAAGCGGTGACTTTTCCGTACGGGTCCCCGTCATGTCCGCTGACGAGGTTGGACGGTTGGCAATTGGCTTCAACGAGCTGATGTCGGGCATGGAAGAGCGCGATCGCCTTGAGACGGCATTGGGAACATTCTCCGACCAATCAATCGTTGACGCTGTGAAGGGCGAAGATCCCTCACGCCTCCTCGCAAGCGAGCTCGATGTGACGGTCATGTTCATCGACATTCTTGGCTTCACCGAATTTGCTGAGCGGACAACCCCGCAGGCCGTCGTCGAACGTCTCACCGAGTACTTCGACATTGTTGTCCCCGCTCTTGAACGTCACGGCGGCCATGCGAACCAGATGCTTGCCGATGGACTGATGGCAGTCTTTGGCGCACCAGATCCGCTCGCCGGACACCCAGACAGAGCAGTGGACGCTGCGCTTGAAATTGTCACTCTGCTGAAGGCCAGATTTGCTGGAATTCTTGAGGTGGGAATCGGAATCAACTCCGGGCCGGTCGTCTCCGGTGCGATTGGTGGTGGCGGCAGCGCTCGATTCACAGTTGTTGGCGACAGCGTCAACACAGCAGAACGGGTTGAACGGGCAACGCGCATCACTGGGGATTCAATCCTTGTCTCTGGCGCCACCTACTCCCGTCTGGCTAGGGAACACGGTGGCTTTGATGAGCGGCCGGCAGTGCCGATGAAGGGCAAGCGGACGGAAGTCAGGCTTTGGGCCCCACGTGCGCTTAGCGCCGTTGAAGGGTTGAGCAACATGGACCTTAATGATGTCGCGGCGGCTGCCCCGGATGGCCTCTCTGGCGACATAAGTGTTGAGCGCCTCAACAGTGAGTAGGCGGCACCTGGCTGTGGGGGCGGTAAAGGATGTCTTCTCCCGCCTGGGGAGAGACGACGTCACTGGGCTCGCCGCCATGGTGGCCTACAACCTCGCCATCTCAATAGTTCCCCTTGCGATTCTTGCTCTCTGGATTGCAGGTCGGGTCGCCGGTTCCGCAGAGTTTGAGCAGGCGATATCAAGGGATCTTGGTGCGATCTTTCCCGGACCGGCAGACTCCACTCTCCAAGGACTCCTGACCCGAATTCGGTCAGGGGCGGCAAGTACGGGAATAGTTGCTCTCGTCGTCAGTGTTTGGACGGGCATGAGCTTCTGGGGTTCCATTGACACTGCGTTTGGTCGTATCTACAACCTGCCCGGTCGAGGCTGGCTGCGCCAGAAGCGTTTTTCGCTTGCCATGCTTTGGCTCGTTGTCGCATTCATGGCCGCGACTGTTGCGGTGCCAGTAGCCCAAAGCGCCTTGGCAGCCGCGCGCAATGACCTTCCCTTCGGTCTGGATCATGTTCCAGGGGGAGCGCTCGCCACATCTTTGGCTCTCGGCCTGCTGACCCTCGTCTGCTCGCTTTGGGCGATCTTTGCGCTTGGACCCAATGGGCGCCTCCCATGGAAGGCCGTCTGGCCAGGAGCCCTCGCATGCACTCTGGCGATTGCAGTCACCGATGCAGTGTTCCCGTACTACC
>JAPLCH010000147.1 GCA_026392325.1 Solirubrobacterales bacterium
ACGCTTCCGGACGAGGTGATTGAGGTTCTTGCCGCTGAACTTGATCGTGAAGTCGAAATTGTCCACAGCAATGAGGAGGCAGCTGAGTCGACTGAATTCAAGGACGACGAGGCCAGCCTCGTTTCCCGCCCACCTGTTGTCACCGTGATGGGCCATGTTGACCACGGCAAGACTTCACTTCTCGATGCAATTCGCAAGACCGAAGTTGCTGCTGGAGAGGCCGGGGGCATAACCCAGCACATCGGCGCTTATCAAGTCCACGTTGACGGTCGCGTCGTGACGTTCCTTGACACGCCTGGCCATCAGGCGTTCACCGCGATGCGTGCCAGAGGCGCGCAGGTGACAGATGTCGCGGTAATCGTTGTGGCCGCTGATGACGGAGTCAAGCCCCAGACAATTGAGGCCGTTGACCATGCAAAGGCAGCCGGGGTTCCAATGCTTGTCGCCGTTAACAAGATTGATAAGGAAGGTTCACAACCAGACCGTGTTCGTGGCGAGATGGCCGAACTTGGGCTTCAGCCAGTGGACTGGGGTGGAGATACGGAATTCTGCGACGTTTCTGCCAAGTCAGGAGAGGGGCTCGAAGCCCTTCTGGAGACGCTCGTTGTGATGGCCGACTTGGAAGACTTGAAGTCCAATCCAAACACCGAAGCTTCAGGCACGGTCATTGAGTCGAGGTTGGATCCGGGCCGGGGTGCAGTAGTGAGCATCCTCATCCAGCGTGGCACGCTCAAGATTGGTGACCCGGTTGGAGCCGGCGCACATTGGGGTCGTGTCCGTGCGATGCATGACCACACGGGCGCCAGAGTTGAGACAGCCCTTCCAGGTGAGCCGGTTGAGGTCCTTGGGTTTGATTCGGTCCCTGATGCAGGTGAGTTCGTCAAGGTTTTCGAGAGTGACCGTTCAGCACGTGACTCCGCCAAGGAGCGTGGTCACAGGCTCAAGACGGAGGCGCTTGCAAGGAAATCGGGAAGGAAGATTTCCCTCGAAGACATCTTTGCTCTCGGAGTTCAAGAGCTCAACCTTGTCCTCAAGGCTGACGTTGCGGGCTCCATCGAGCTCGCCGCAGCGTCTAAAGCCGTGGTTATTGGCTTCAACGTGCGGCCCGTAGGTGATGCGAGGGCCTTGGCTGACCGCGAGGGAATTGAAATTCGTAACTACGCCGTCATCTACAGGGTTCTTGAGGACCTTCGCGGTGCCATGGGCGGAATGCTCGTTCCAGATGAGGTTGAAGAGGCAGTCGGCAGCGCAGAAATCCGACAGACCTTCAAGGCATCGAAGATCGGAACCATTGCTGGCTCGGTCGTTACGAGCGGTCGGCTTGAACGCGGTGCTGCAGCCCGGCTGGTTCGAAATGGCCTTGTCGTTTACGAAGGCACAATCGAGAGTTTGCGGCGCTTCAACGACGATGCCAAGGAAGTCCTTGAAGGCTTTGAGTGCGGCATCGTGCTGAAGGATTTCGCCGATGTCAAGGAAGGCGACATGATTGAGGCCTACGAGACCAAGCAGGTTGAGCGAGAGCTCTCCTGAAGGGCTTCGCTCTGAAGGTGTGTTGACATTGACCGGGTCGAGGATGAGAAGGGTTGACGAGGCTATTCGTGAAGTGCTGAGCGAAGCGATCCCCAAGGAAATCCAAGATGAGCGCGTTGGATTTGTCACGGTGACAGATGTGGAAACGAGTCCGGACCTCCGTCACGCAAGGGTGTTTTTGAGCGTTCTTGGTGATCAGGAAGAGCGCGAGGAGAGCCTCTCAGTTCTGCAGGGGGCTCACGGGCGGCTGCAGCGCTCAATAGCGACCCAGCTTCGGCTAAAGCACACCCCTGAGCTGGAGATTCGTTACGACGATTCGATTGATCGAGGGATTCGGGTCGACGAGATATTGGAGCACGAGATCAGCCGAGAGGAAGAGGAATGAACGCAGCTATTTCAGATGTAGCTGCGGCCTTGAGGTCGGCAGACGATCTGCTCTTGATCACCCATGAGCATCCAGATGGAGACGCAATCGGCTCGCTTGTTGCTGCCCATCGGGTTCTTGCTGCCGTTGGGATTGACGCTCCTATTCTTGTCCCCGCAGAGGATGAGCCCGCAGCTGAATACCACTTTCTTGTTCCTTGGGAGAACGCTGTGAGGGAGCTTCCGGAGGATCTTTCAGGAACAACCCTGGTCATGCTTGATTGCGGAAATCTTGAGCGTTCAGCCGCGGGAGAAGCTGGCGCCAAGGCCTCCTCGATCGTCAATATTGATCACCACCACGACAACACCAGATTCGGGTCAATTAATCATGTGGTTGACACCGCCTCGTGTACAGCGGAGATCGTGTGGAACCTTGCTGCCGAGTTGGGGGCAGAGGTGGATCAGCTGACAGCAACTGCTCTCTACGTTGGACTTGTTACCGACACGGGCCGGTTCATGTATGACAACACGGGCCCAGATGCACATGAGATGGCCGCGGAGCTCATCCGGATTGGTGTTCCCGTCGCAGCCATGTTCAGGCGTATCTACGAGGGGATCCCAATTGGAAGAGCAAGGCTTCTTGGCCGGGCCCTGAACAACATTGAGCGGCACAGCGATGGTCGGCTGACTTTGACTTGGCTCTATAGGGAAGACTTTGATCAGGCCGAGGCAATAGATGGCTGGTCAGAAGGGGTCATCGACCATCTTCGGTCTATAGAGGGAA
>JAPLCH010000111.1 GCA_026392325.1 Solirubrobacterales bacterium
GCAAGAGTGTGCATCTTGGCCGTATACGAGGCGATATCGGTTGAGAGGACGCCTGCCTTCTCACGCTTCTTGCTGAGGCTGTTCTCCGTCCGTTGGAGTTTCCCATGGATGGCAGCCGCAGACTGAGCCTTCACAAGGCTCGGGGCTGCGAATGAGACTGCGACCGTCAGGACCGCAAGAGCTGGGAGATTGTTTACACGCATGGGGTGGGTGTCCAACTAACGACATCTCGAAGCTAGCATCGGGTTGCAGCCACTCCGGCGCCTAACCGGGATCTTGCAATTGGTGCGCCAGAGTCAGGCTGGCGATCGCACCTGAAGCTTCTACTCCCCCGGCTCCTTGTTTTCCCCGCAACAAGTCCGCCCGGGCCTCAGACCCTCAGCACCCAAACCCCAGCACCTTCAAAGTCAATCTCGGCGGGCTACTTGTGATCGGCGGTTCACTCAGTTATCGCGGAGTTCTGCTCCCCGCCGTTTGACATAGCTGGCAAGCGCTTTTGGAACATTAGGCGTGTCTTGCTGGGCGGCTGTGATGGCTTCGGGGAGTCGAGTGAGAATGTCGCTGACGACGTCCTCGGCCTGACTTTGGGGCATGCCCCACGCGCTCGCCTCGCTGGCTATTCGCTCGCTGGTAACTCGATCAACAATCTGCACAGTGTCTATTGGCATTGCCATGTGATCACTGAGACCTTCGTAGAGACGGGTTGAGAGCAAGTCGTACAGTGGGGCGAGTCGTAGGCCGCCCGAGTCTGTTCGCAGCAGGGAGAAGTTCTTGCCGTGTGCGTCGCAGTTGCCAATCAGGACATTCAGCGTCACCGCGCGCAGGAGTGACTCGAGAGCTTCACTGTCGGCAAAGTCCCTCAAGACTCCAGCCACGGCAAGCAGGCTCGGCCCACCTTTCTCATGGTATTTCTGACTGGGCGGTAGTCCCAGCGCTTGACATAGGTCTTCCTGGTGGACTCGAATGGTTGCGCTGTCTGCGTTCACCCTCCGGTCATATCGCTCAACAACGAGAACTGGGGCTCCATTGACAACCATGGTTTCCACCGCAGCAACGGAGAGGCCAAGGTGGCATGCGAGACGCATGCAGAAGAACTCGTTCTCAACCACCTTCTCAAAGCCGCGAATTGAAGGCTTGAGAATGTGAGTTGACGGGCTCCCATCAAGCGGTTGCGCCCAACCCCCATCGGGCATTCGTGAGAGGAGAAGCTTCTCTTGAACTCCGGCAAGGGAAAGTCTTACTTGGTCGCCGATCCCCAGGGGCGCGTTGCGGAGGTTCGCGATCAGCCCGGCCAGCTCTTCTGCACTCAGGCGCTTAGCGCTTGCCAAGTTTGAGTCCTGTTGCGCAGGACGGTGGAGCGGCCCGATCACGAGAGCACCGTCACAGTCTCGTCCGAGAGCGGCGAGCAAGGCGAACACATCGCTTGCTGCGACATCAAGTTCGGCTGCAACCGCGCGACGCGGCTCCCCTTCTGGCAACAGCCCATCGAGGAACGCCATGCTCTGCTGGTTGGCAAACCGGGCAGGGCCGACGGGGAGGCTTACTGACAGAACTGGGGTGCCACCATCAAATGCGTCCTGCGCTGCGCGGGTATAGGACAGGCTGAGCCGCCCCTTGCCGTCGCGATCCACTGTCGTAACCTGAAGGCCGTCAAGCCAGATGCCCAGCGTTTCAGCCATTACCAATCAGCCTCTTGGAGTGTTGCGCGAACCCCGAGAAGTTTGAGGAGTCGAAGGATGCGCCGCAGCTGCTCCGTTTCGTTCCCTCGCTCCAAGTCCGAAAGGTAAGTCCGGTTGACTCCTGCCATCTGGGCAAGTTGGTCTTGAGTGAGGCCCGCGCGCTCTCTGTACATACGGATAGCTGGCCCAACGGCTCCTGCCGAATAGAGCCTGTAGGGCTTTTCTGATCCAGGCGCTGACCCGAGTTTGTCCTTCGCTGACTGGGTCAGCTCATCTGTTGATTTCTGCATATCCAGACAATAGCGATGGTCCTGCTATATGTCTACTTTTCTGGACGCGGGGACCTCATTGGTTAGATGTCCGAATATTCGAACATTCCAAATGACGCGCAAAGCGTGACAACAAAACGCTGATCACGCACCTGGGTAACTCGATACCCAACCCCATTCCACCCACCCAAAGGGAACGTGGTCCCTTGTACCGCCAACGTTCAGGCCTCCCGAGGAGCGAGGTCGCTGGACTGCGTTCGGCTGATGATGGCATTGAGTTGCCGTCCTGTAGTTGACTTGAGGCGGGCTCGTGCGTCAGCCACCCAGGCTCGGATATCTATCACACTTAAACCACTTCTTACACTCTAAGGTTATTTTAGTTTATTGAATATGTGCGTTCCCGCTGGTGACCAAGCCCCCTTCAGTATCGGAGTCACCGGAAGCCATTCGCTTTGAGTCTGTACTCAGATCCACCCGCTGGGTACCAGACTCATCAGGGCTTGTCCCACGGCACGAAATCCTCCGCGCAGCCCACGGCGATCCGTGGCGGCGGTTGGAGTCTGGCGGATGAGGTGACGGCGCTCGCTGGCATGATTGACCCACTTGATCATTTTCCGACCAGGGCCAACCAGCGAGCTCACCCCGGCAGGCGCCTGCAGCGAGCTTCGCGCAAGACCGCCCACTGACCCCTTGCTCGCTGTGTGCAAGGTCACCGTTCCTACACCCCCGCAGTCCGAGCTCTTCAACTGCTCGCGCTGATGTGGAGTCAACCCAGATGTGGGTCAGGACTCAACATTGATGAAGGACCAGCACGCGATGGTCTTCACCAAGGCCCCCGACCCCACACCACCCAAGCAACGACAGGCCTCGGGCAGACTCGGGCCGTCTGCGACGACGCGTCAAGCGGCAGCTCGAGACCGACTTGACCACAAATCGAAAGGGGAGTACGCTCGTGTCTGTCCGGAAAGCCGACGTTGATGGCAGGCCGGACGACCGATCACCGATAGAAATGGAGTGAGAGTGAACAAGAAGCGAACCGCGTGGAGCACGACTTGCATCCTCGCCACGGCCACCGCCCTCGCCGCATCTGCCCCGGCCGCATCTGCTGCGACCAGTCCGACCAAGGCTTACACGTACACGACACGGGCCTGCCCGAGCACATCGGGCTCCACTCAAGCCGGTTTGTGTTATGACACGGGGGTCGGCACGCGAGCCAAAGTCGGCGCGAAGCGCCTGCCGAGCGGTGCGCTCGCGTTCTTCGCTTCGTCGTTCTCCATGCCGCCGATGAAGCAGGTCCAAGCCGAGGGATATGACGAGAACCAGAATCTCTGGACGGGCCAGGCGGTCGACGCTCAGGCACTCCAAGGCCTGATCCTGCCGAGCCGCACGGAGGCCTCTCGTAACGCCGCCACGGTCTTCGGATCGTCGCCAACCGGCTACACCCGAAGCCTCTCAGTGAGTGACTCAAACCTCGGCAAGTACAGCACCCAAGGTGCCCTGCTCTCAAACACGCCGTTCGAGCGGTCCGTCACTGCGACGTTCAGCTTGGCCGGCTATGGCGGAACGACCATCCCGGTCATCGGCCCGGGGGCGCGCCAGTCGATCACCTTCGGCGGAAACGGCCTGATCCGCTCACTGATGAGCCTCACTCCCCCGCCGGTCACCCGGTCGAGTTCTGCCGTCTCGATCACTTCGGCGACCACGGCGAAGAGTCAGTGCTCCACCTTCTACGGAAAGGATGCCGCAGGGCGGACCCAGTCGACCCCGCGACTCGTTTATTACGCGCCGCCAGCCGCTGGCGCGGTCGGCCCTGACGACCTCGGCATGCTCAACGGCGGAGCCTCGTTCAAACCCAATACGCTCTACCCGTTCTGGCAGTGCGTGACGGTCGGCGAGTCCGACGGCCAAGGAACGGGCGCCCTGTTACCTGCGGTGCAGTCCGCGGCCCCAAGTGTCACCGCGAACGTCAAGCTCACCTCGTCCGTCTCCCAGACGAACAACCAGTCGAGCTATTCGCTATCTGCCAGTGTCACCGGAGGCAAGGCCCCCTATCGCTATTACTGGAACCTCCCGGGACTAGACGTCGGCTCGGATTCGTCGATCACGGGCGAGACCATCCGCCAAGCCTCACTCACTGTTCCAGTGTCCGCAGTGACCGGGCCGAGCGACAGCCAGAGCGGCCGCAACACCGCGAACACCGGCCGGATCACGGTGACGGTGATTGACGCCAACGGCGTCTCGAGCTCGGTCGCCGTGACCTCCTCGGCTGTCAACGGCCAAGTCGTCTCAGCGACGGGAAGGGGACCGGCGTCGGGCGGGGCACTGGCTACCGCCGCCGGCGAGCTTGCCTGCTGCCCGGACTGGCCATGCGCGGCGAACAGTTCGAACGGCTTCAAGACCACGATCGCATCCAAGGGGTTCTCGAGGAGCTTCTGGTGGATGTACAACGACGCGTGGGAAGTGGATTACAAGGATCTGCTGATGGGCGGGGCTGACAACACCGGCATCGACAGCGTCGACATCGGCTGGTACACCGGCCACGGATCGCCGAACGGGATCACCTTCATGAACACCGGGAGGAACGACGGCACAGTCGGCCCGGCGGACGCGCGCTGGGGCAACCAGAACCTCGAATGGCTGCAGCTCGAGTCATGCAACGTGCTGCAGAACACCTCGACGAGCAATGCGGCCCTCCGCTGGCACCAGTCCTTCCAAGGACTGCATGTGCTCAACGGCTTTGAGACGACGGCAGCATGCAACAACGGGCTCGGCGGGTCATTCGCCTCACTGCTGTTCGACTACAAGGTGGCGGGGGTCACGGTCATCCCCCGACGTTCGGTGGTCGCGGCTTGGGCAGCAGCTGCGCGGGCTAACGAGCCTTCAGGCAAGATCTACCGCTCGATCGCACCGATGCGCGCTGACGGTGTGACTACCCTCGGCGACTTCGTCTGGGGACAGGGCACTGTCGGTCCGGACATCCCCAACAACGAGATCACGGCCTACTGGGTCGCCACCGGAACCGTCTGAGTTTCCGGGCCGCGGGCGCCCTGGCGTTCGCGGCCCTCACACGGCCAGATCCTTGGCGGCCGCTCCAGTCTGCCCATCCCTGCTGGGAGAGGTCGCTTTGCGGAGGTTCGCAAAGAGGTCCGTGAGCGGATAGTGAACGGAGAGTGACCTCGGGCCAGGGAGGGCAGGGCCAAACCCGACCCCTCTCCACCCAAATCAACGGGCCGCTTACTGCGCTGGAGCGACTTGACCTGACTTGAGCTTGGCGGCGGGGATGAAGTTGTGTTGCCGACCCAAAGGTCGGCGACTACGTTGGCGGGAGACCCCAATCATGTCTCTGCCCGAGAGGCACGCCCGTCGAAAGGAATCAACATGTCAACAAGTCAGTCATGGAGTAAGAAGAGCATCAGCTCGCCGGCCGGCAGTGTCTGGCGCCTAAGCTCATAAAGCTCGGCCCCTTCGGGGTGGCACCGCTCAGTCGGTCTCAGTGATCAGGACTGAGCCGACTGTTTCGTTGGTGGATGGGTCGATCAGGATCGCAGCACCAGTCAGACGGTTAACGCTGAACAGATCTAACGCGATTGCCTCCGCTAGCTTGAAGCGGACTGAACCGATCGAGTTGAGATCCAGTTGGCTGGGTGCTGAAGTGCGATCGCCAGCGATGACGTCGAGTGAGTTGACGAGTTCCTCTGCCCTTACCGCGACCGTGTTGGTGTGCGCCTTGAGCAAGAGCCGAGACTTGGCTACGAGTGGCTTCTCCGACATCCAGCAAACGTCCCCGCTGAGCCCACGAGTTACCGAGGCTGACCGGGCCACGGAGCAGAGAATGTTGCCCCTTGAGATATCGAGGTCGTCCTCGAGGCGGATCGCAACTGAAGTTGGGGCAGAAGCCTCGCCTAGGTCGGATCCCA
>JAPLCH010000153.1 GCA_026392325.1 Solirubrobacterales bacterium
AGCTGAAGCTGAGCGGTAAATAGGCGCGGCTGCCGACGGATTCCAGATGTATTGGGTCCGGTCCGGTGGCCGCGCTTTTTCTTAGCTGATCCGTTAGTTCTTATGTGAGCGGCCTGAAGGCTTCTCGGCACCTAACGGCGTCTAGTGCTGGCTTTGTCACCGGCACCGGTGGAGAGTTAGTCAAGCCCGATGAGTTTGGGTCATAGGTTTCATTTGATCTTGTCGCCAAGGCTGGCTCAACGCGAATCTATGTTGGTGAAGGAAGAGACGATTACGCGATCGCGAACCTGATCGTCGGTCCATGAGACCACCCGCTAGGCGAGCTAATAGCCCCAGTCGGCTAGATCAGCAGTGGTTGAGGCTGTTGGAGTCGCGGGTCCCATCGCGGGTCCATCGGCAGAACCCTAAAAGACTAAATCCGTATCAACTTTCGTGTGATACGCTAGCGCGCTCCCGCCCACCGGCCTCAAATGGAGGCTTAAGACACCTAGAAGGACGCCCGATGAACAGATTCGAGAAGACCAAGTCAGAGAAGGACGGACTTGACGTCTGGCCGGCCCTCCAACGAGCAGCCGTCGAGGGCTGGGAGACGCTCGACGACGGCGACCTGATGCGGCTCAAGTGGTATGGGCTCTACGCCCACAATGCTGCTGACGGGCACTTCATGCTCAGGGTGAAGGTCACTCAGGGAATCCTGACCCACGAACAGACTCTTGAACTGGCAGCGATCGCGTCCGAGTTCGGCCGCGACGTGATCGACTGCACCACCCGGCAATGCGTTCAGATTCACTGGCTGCGAATCGAAGACGTGCCTGCTGTCTTTTCCCGCCTCGAAGCCGTCGGCCTGACCACCTCAGGCGCCTGCGGCGACATCACCCGCAACATTGTCGGTTCGAGCCTTGCCGGCCTCGACGCTGATGAGATTGTTGACGGCAAGGCGACCGCGGAAGCGATCCACGAGTACTTCCTTGACAACAAGCTCTACTCAAATTTGCCCCGCAAGTACAAGATCTCAATAGCAGGCTCGCCGCGGGGAGCTGCACGCGGCTACATCAACTGCCTCTCGCTGTTTGGGGCAATCCAGGAGGACGGCACCCGCGGCTACAACATCTATGTCGGCGGCGGCCTCTCATCCGCACCCCGTTTTGCTCGCGACCTCGACATCTTCGTCACACCTGAAGAAACCGCCGAGGTCGTCGCGGCGATCACTGCGATCTTCCGCGACAGCGAGGAAAATCGCGCCAGGCGCGGCAAGGCGAGGATCAAGTTCCTCGTTGACTCAGTCGGCACCGACGGCTACCGCGAGAAGGTCGTCGAGCTGCTCGGCCGCGATCCCAGCCGTGCCGCCGCCAACATGCCGACCCCGGACCAGGACGACCACGTCGGGATCACCGAGCAGAAGGACGGCAATTTCGCCGTCGGGCTCGTGGTCCCGGTCGGGCGCCTGACCGGCGCCTGGCTCGCTGAGCTGGCAGGCCATGCCGCCGAATACGGTGATGGCGAGCTGCGCCTTACCCACCAGCAGAACGTGCTGATTCCGCATGTCCCTGCGGACAGGCTTGACGCCCTGCTCGAAGAACCCCTCGTCAAGGAATTCGCTCCCTCTGCGCCGCTGTTCAGCCGGGCGATGCAGTCATGCACCGGTAAGGAGTTCTGCGGCCTCGCGAAGGTCCACACCAAGGAGCGCGCACGGGAGATCGCCCAGTTCCTAGATAACCGCATTAAGGTCAACGGGCACGGCAGCGACATCCGAATCCACTTTGCAGGATGCTCGTCGAGCTGCGCCCAGCACCAGATCGCGGACATCGGTATTGAGGGCGTGCTCAAGAAGGTCGAAGGCGAGTTCATCGAAGCAATGGACATCCGCATCGGCGGCAGGCTCACCCCTGAGCCAGTGTTCGGCACGGTCGTCGTCAAGAAAGTCCCAAACTGGCACCTCAACGAGACGCTTGTAAAGATCCTCGACCTCTACGAGGCCGAGCACGCCGAAGGGGAGACCTTCCGTGACTTCTCGAGCCGGACCGCACCGGAGTGGTGGACGGAGCGCCTCGAGCAGAAGGATCCCGACCTCGAGCCCGCAGGGGCCTGAGCGAGTGACTTCACCAAGAACACCAGTGGGGTCGCTCGACCCCACTAACCCACCCGACCTCGAGTCGTTCACAGCCGAAGAAGTAATTGCGTGGGCGCTCGAGCGGTTCGGTAACAAGGTCGAGCTCGCCTGCTCATTTCAGCAGGAGGAGAGCGTGATGCTCGACATTCTGGCAAGGGCAGGCAGCACCGGTAACGCGTTTGCGCTCGACACCGGTCTGCTGTTCGACGAGACACACGAAACTTGGCAGGCCTCCGAGCAGCGCTTCGGGATCAAGGTGGCGTCTGTCAAGGGAATCAAGCTCGAACAGCAAGCAGCCGAGCATGGCGCCGAGCTATGGACCAAGGATCCGGCCAAGTGCTGCGGCCTCAGGAAGGTCGAGCCACTTCAGCGCCGCCTGTCACAACTTGATGCCTGGATCACCGGCGTGAGGCGGGAGCAGTCGCCGACACGCGCGGACTCGAAAAAAATCGAATGGGACGCGCGCAACGGACTCTGGAAGTTCAACCCCCTTGCCGACTGGACCAAGGCTCAGGTCTGGGATCGGATCACGGAACGTGAGCTGCCGTACAACCAGCTCCACGACAGTGGCTACTCGTCCATCGGTTGTGTGCCCTGCACTAATCCGGGCGAAGGTCGCGAAGGTCGTTGGTCGGGCTCTGGCAAGACTGAATGCGGGCTGCACGGCTGATGGATCCCGTCATCATCCTCTTCGGGTTGGGCGTCGGCATCCTCGTCGGCGCAACAGGCATGGGAGGCGGGTCGATCATGACGCCGCTGCTGATCATCGTCATGGGTGTCAACCCGGTCGTCGCGATTGGCACCGATCTCGCATACGCAGCTGTGACCAAAACAGTCGGCGGCATCAGGCACATCAAGGCCAGAAGCGTCGACTTCCGCATCGTGATCTGGCTAGCCTTCGGGTCCATTCCGGGGGCCCTCGCAGGCGTCTGGGCATTGCACAGGCTTGAGAACGTACTCGGGGCGAGTTTCGACAAGGTGATCCTCCTTACTGTCGCTGCAGCCCTACTTCTGACGTCTGGCGCAGTCATGTTTTTCGCCCTCACCAGCAAGCAACGCCAGGAGCGCGAGACGGTCGACCTGACGAGTGGAGGCAAGGCAGGCACCGTGCTGTTCGGACTGGTGATCGGCATCGTGCTCGGCGTCACCTCGGCGGGAAGTGGGTCGCTGATCGCAGTCGGCCTGATCGTGGCCTACCGACTGACACCACTACGAGTGGTAGGCACCGACGTCGCCCATGCTGCACTGCTCCTCTGGTTTGCTGCGGCCGCACACGCGATCGCAGGCAACGTCAACTACGGCATGGCTGGAACGATCCTGATCGGATCGGTGCCCGGAGTGTGGTTCGGAGCGAGCATCGCGACCCGACTCCCAGCTGGTGCGCTCCGCCCACTGCTCGGACTGGTCCTGTTGGCAGCAGGCCTGGGACTGATCACCAAGGCTGGCCTGAAGTTGCCGCCGGAGGTAATACTCGGTGTCCCATTGGCAGTTGCCATTGTGTTCGGCTCGTACATGGCCGGCCGAGCCCGAGGGCTGAAAGAGCGCACACTCAGCCCTGTCCTAGCCTCCGAGCCGAAGCGAACAGCGGCCTGACCATGCCAAACACTGCGCCCAGCTCCGATCTGACAACCGACCTTGCATTCCTCGAGGCCGAAGCCATCTTCATCATGCGCGAACTGGCCGCCGAGCTAGAAAAGCCCGTGCTCCTGTTCAGTGGAGGAAAAGACTCCATCGTCCTTACGCGCATCGCTGAGAAGGCGTTTCGCCCAGGGCGCTTCCCCTTCCCGCTTATGCACGTCGACACAGGCCACAACTTTCCCGAGGTGATCACCTCCCGCGACAGGCTTGTTGACGAGCTTGGTGAGCGGCTGATCGTTGCCAGCGTGGAGCAATCGATCGCGGACGGCCGCGTGCGGGACCAGGTCGGTCCGAGGGCTTCCCGCAACAGACTGCAGTCAGTGACACTGCTTGATGCGATCGAGCAGTATGGATTCGATGCTGCCATCGGCGGAGCTCGCCGCGACGAGGAGAAAGCACGCGCCAAGGAGCGGATCTTTAGCTTCCGCGATGACTTCGGGCAGTGGAACCCGCGCAAGCAGCGACCCGAACTCTGGTCGTTGTACAACGGTCGAGTCCACCCTGGTGAGCACGTCAGGGTATTTCCTCTCTCGAACTGGACCGAGAACGACATCTGGCGTTACATTCTCGCCGAGGGCATCGAGGTTCCTGACCTCTACCTCGCCCATTCGCGGGAGGTCTTCAAGCGGGATGGAATGCTCTATGCCGTCGGTGACTTCACTGAGCTTGACACTGGTGAGGTTCCCTTCACTGAAATGGTTCGTTACCGAACGATCGGCGACATGACCTGCACTGGCGCGGTCCGCTCGAGTGCAACTACCCTTGATGCAGTCGTTGCCGAGATTGAAGCCACTGCAATCACCGAACGTGGCGAAACGAGAGCAGACGATCGCACTTCGGAAGCGGCAATGGAAGATCGCAAGCGCGAGGGCTACTTTTGATGCCGGTGACCGTCGCCCCCACTAGGCCACTTCTGCGCGTCGCAACCGCAGGGAGCGTCGATGACGGCAAGTCGACCTTGATTGGCCGGCTACTGCATGACACCGGTTCGATCCCGCCGGATCAGCTGGAGCAGATCCGCGAGGCCAGCGAGCGCCGAGGTACTGAAAGAGGAACGATTGACCTGGCGCTGCTGACTGACGGTCTGCGGGCCGAGCGCGAGCAGGGCATTACGATCGACGTCGCTTACCGCTACTTCAGGCTGGCTGGCCGCGATGTGATCCTCGCCGACACACCTGGGCACGAGCAGTACACGCGCAACATGATCACTGGAGCCTCGACAGCTGATGTCGGACTCGTGCTCGTCGACGCTCGAGCGGGCCTGACAGAGCAGTCCAAGCGCCACGCTGCGCTTTGCGGCCTGCTGCGGGTGCCTGTGATCTGGTGTGTCAACAAGCTGGACCTGCTCGCCTATGACGAAGTCAGGTTTAACATCGTCGCTGCTGAGATCGAGCACCTTTCTGATGCCACAGGCCTCGATGTGCTGGCAGTACTGCCTGTGTCGGCTCTGCTCGGGGACAACATCGTCGAACGGTCCCTGAACACCAGCTGGCATTCCGGACCCACGCTGTTCGAAGCGCTCGACGCCGTTTCGTCGCTTGGTGATCCGCCGGACGCGCCGTTCCGGCTTCCGATTCAGTGGGTGATTCGCCCACAGACCGACGAACACCCCGATTACCGCGCTTACGCCGGGCAGATCGCAAGCGGGTCGGTCAAAGTAGGCGACAGACTCGTATCGCTTCCATCAGGGCATGAGTCGACCGTCATCGGAGTTGACTTGATGGGA
>JAPLCH010000163.1 GCA_026392325.1 Solirubrobacterales bacterium
CAAAGCGAGCGAGGATCTCTCCGGTGAGGCCACGTGCGTAAGCATCGGGCTTTACAAGAATCAGGGTGCGTTGCATTAAGGGTGCTGCCTTTCTTTCTCTATCTAATGAGCCCTGCTCGGTCCGAGGGGCTCAAAGTACGGGCGGTGTCAGTCCTTATGTTCGGACTCGCCGACGGGAGTGTCGGTCCTTGGAGTTTGCTCAACTGGCGTCTCCGATGCCTTCACGGCTCGCCGGTCCCTTGTAGCTGAACGCTCCGAAGCGCTTGACTTGACGGCGGATTGTTCCCCAGTGGGCTGAGATTTGGCCCGGTTTTCGCTCTTCCTGGCAGAGGCGTTTGATGGCTGCCGCGCCGCAGCTGGGGCCTTGGCCGTCGCTTCAGGACGAGCCCGACGAGCTGACTTCGCTCCCCCGGCCTGCCTTGGATCGGCCTCGCAGTAGGGACAGATGCGCCACTCTGGCTCAACCGGACGCGAGCAGCTTCCGCACGACTCTCGGAGCTTCCGCAAGCATGCGGGGCAACGGACAAAGTCCTTGTCGGTTGGAGCGTCGCAGTGCGGACAGACTCCCCCTCCTCCGGCAGAACCGTGGATAACTGCCTCTGATGCTGCGATCTCCAGGTTGCGCTCCCGGACATCCTCGAGGAACTCTGGTGGCCTGACGATCAGGTACACCAGCGAGCCAATGAACGGAAAGAGGGCACCAACTGTTGCGCACGTCACGAGGAATCGGTCGTCAATCCGTCGCCTGGCGTCAGCATAGGTCCAATAAATAAGCGCGATCCAGATAACCAGAAGAACGACGGCAAGAAGGTTGGTGATTATGTCCACGGGAAGCTTTCGATCCCATCTCTGGGAATGTCGTATTTAGCGTGCTGAGTCTACCCCTGCTTAAGGGAGCAAGGCAATTTCGCAACGGAGCTGTGCAGCAGGGTCAGAGCAGGAGCTTGGCAAGTCCGTAGCCAACCCCGAAAAACACGAGGATGGTCAGCGCAACTACACCAGCAACGATCGCGATCATCCTTGAGAACTTCGGCTCATCTTTCATAGTGAGCTCACCACTCTCTCCCCCGGATCGGCGACGAGGTCACCAACAAGATGGACTGAGCCGGTCGCAATTACTGTCCCTTCTGGGTCGGTCATCGATTTTGCGAGCTCAAGGGCTTTGCGTGGATCAGCCTCAACAACCAAGTCTTCACGTGGAACGCCAAGCTCTCCTGCAACAGCGGCAAGCCGTTCAGCACTCAATGCTCTCGGGTTCAATGGTTGCGTCAGGACAAGGCGGCTCACGCAGGGAATCATCGCAGCAAGGAAGCCCGCTGCATCTTTGTCATCGAGCATGCCGACCACGCCCGTTGTCGTGTTCCGGTCAGAAGTTGAATGCAGGTAGCTGGCAAGTCCAGCCGCTCCCTGCTGATTGTGGGCCGCATCAACAAGGGTCAGTGGGGTCTGCCCCACGGTTGAAAGCCTCCCGGGGACGAGCGTGCTTGCAGCCGATATTCGTGCCTCCACTCCGAGCCGCCCAAGTGTCTCCTCGACGGCAGCTGCCGCAAGAGCAAAGTTGGATAGCTGAAATTCACCAACGGCTGCGAGGTCAACCCCACGGGACTCTGCCGGGTCGACGACCCTTAGCGAAGCACCACAGAGCTCAACCCTCTCTTCAGCTACGCCGCGTGCCTCCGGAGAGAGCCCGGTTGGGATCACCAAGGTGTCTCCAGCTGAAACGACAGCGAGCTTCTCTGCGGCAATTGACTCCTCATCCGATCCAAGCCAACGCGTGTGGTCCAATCCGATTGAGGTCAGCACGACAACCTTCGGAGAATCGAGAACGTTGGTTGCGTCAAGCCGCCCGCCAAGACCTGCCTCAACTGCTGCGACGGCAACGTTCGCTCGGGCAAACAGAAGGAATGAAGCCGCGGTCACGAGTTCGAACTGGGTGACCAAGTCCCCTGGGTCAAGTCCCTGTTCAACCTTCTGGGCTGCTCGGGCAGCCTCGCTTATGGCACTTGCAAACGCCTCTGGGGATGCAGGCTCGAGCGAGCCGTCAACGGGGACGAGAGCCCGTTCGTTGAACCCGACAAGGTGTGGTGAGAGATAGGCACCCGCCCGGACTCCCTCCGCTGTGAGGAGCGCCGCGCAAAATCGGGAGGTTGAACTCTTGCCGTTGGTGCCCACAATGTGAATCGAGCGAAAGGACTGGTGAGGGTTCCCCAGCTCAGCCAACACTGACTTGATCCGGTCAAGTTCAAAACGCATTCCAAACAGCTCGCGCTCCAGGAGGAACGCTGTCGCCTCAGCAGGCGACCAAGCGCCATCGGTCACAGCGCTTCCAGCTCCCGCTCCAGGCGGTCCACCTTCTCGCGCTCGGCCGCAACTACTTCAGCTGGAGCCTTGTCGGTGAATCCCTTGTTGCCAAGCTTGACCTTCGCCTTACCGAGCTCATCCTCCAGGGCCTTGCGCTGCTTTGCCAATCTGGCCTTTGCCGCCTCAGGATCAATCGCCCCGCCCTCAAACACTTCCAGCACTCCACCTGGGACTGGGATTGAGGCCGCGAGCGGCGCTTGGGGCTCATCAAAGTCCAGTCGTGCGAGACGGGCAAATGGCTCCGAGACTGGATCAAGGGTTGCCGAGGTCAAGCGGGCGCTGATCCTCCCCCCAGCTGGGACAGAGGCGGCGTCTCTCCAACCACGCACATTCTGGACTGCCTCAATCAGGTTCCCAATAACGGACTCCGCTTCAGCGTCTATCCGATCGGGCGCTGCCTCGGGAGCAGACCTTGCGGCAAGCAGCCCTTCTGTCCCTGGAAGGTGCGGCCAGAGGGCCTCGGTCACAAACGGAATGATGGGATGGGCGAGCGCGAGCGTCTCAGTAAGAACGAAGAGCAGATTCTCGGAAAGCTCCTTCGAGTCTTCTCCCTCGGCGAAGCGTGGCTTGACTAGCTCCAGATACCAATCACAGAGATCTCCGTAGACAAAGTCGTAGAGCGCCAAAGCTGCGTGAGAGAGGTCGAAGCCTTCGATCCGCTCGCGGATATCCGCCCGAGCCCGCTCAAGCCTTGAGAGAATCCAGCGGTCCTCAAGGGTCACAGGGCGAGGAGCAGCCACAGTCCCCTCAGGGATGAGTGTCAAGCCGAACCGGGCTGCGTTCCAAAGTTTGTTCGCGAGCTGCTGCCCCTGGAGCACCTTCTCCTCCGAGTAGCGAACATCTTGGGTGCTACTCATCGCGAGGAGACCAAAGCGAACCGCGTCAGCTCCGCTTGAGTCGATTTGAGTCAGGGGGTCGATTCCCGTCCCCAGTGATTTGCTCATCCTGCGGCCGTCCGGTGCCTGAATGACCGAGTGGACATAGACATCCGAGAATGGGATCTCGCCGGTGAACTCAAGTCCCATCATCACCATGCGGGCTACCCAGAGGAACAGGATGTCCCTGGCTGTTGAAAGCACGTTTGTGGGGTAGAAAGCCTTCAGCTCCGGAGTCTGGTCGGGCCAGCCGAGAGTCGCGAACGGCCAAAGCGCTGATGAGAACCACGTGTCGAGAACATCTTCATCCTGGATCCACCCTTCTCCCTCAGGTACATCAAGTCCGACATGAATCTCGTCCCCTCGGTACCAGACAGGGAGCCTGTGGCCCCACCAGAGTTGCCTCGAGATGCACCACGGGCGAATGTTCTCCATCCAGTCCAGATAGACGCGTCCCCAACGATCCGGGTGGAATCGTACTTCGCCATTTCTGACCACATCCATCGCCGGCTTCGCAAGCTCTTCCATGTTCATGAACCACTGGAGAGAGATCAGAGGCTCAATGCGCTCCCCGGAACGGTGAGAGAAGGGAACGACATGCAGGTAGTCCTCAACGCCACGCAGGAGGCCCTGTGCGTCCAAGTCAGCCATCACCCGCTCCTGAGCTTCGGAAGCGCTCAAACCGGCGTAGGGGCCGGCTGCGTCGGTCATCCGCCCGTCCTCACCAATCACTCCAAGCTCTGGAAGATTGTGCCTGCGGCCAATCTCAAAATCGTTCGGGTCGTGCCCCGGGGTGATCTTCAAAGCTCCAGTACCAAAATCCCGCTTCACATACTCGTCGCCAATGATCGGAATGAGCCTGTCGCTCAGCGGCAGGGCAACCTCTTGGCCGATCAGATGGGCATAGCGCTCATCCTCAGGATGGACGGCGACGGCAACATCCGCGAGCATCGTCTCGGGCCTGACCGTTGCAACAACCAGCTCGCCGCTTCCATCAGCCAATGGATAGGCAATCTGGACCATGCTGTCCGTGACTTCCCGGTCTTCAACCTCAAGATCACTGATTGCCGACTGTGAGCCCGGATCCCAGTTGACCATGTAGTGGTCGCGGTAGATGTAGCCCTTCTTGTAAAGCCTTACAAAGACCTCTAGCACCGACCGCGCGTACCCGTCATCAAGGGTGAAACGCTCCTCCTCATAGTCGCAGGAGGCCCCTATCCGCTGGAACTGGCCGACGATCGTTGACCCGTACTTCTCCCGCCACTCCCAAACTCGCTTGATGAATCCTTCGCGACCGACGGCCTCGCGGCTGGTCCCTTCCTCGATAAGGGCCTTCTCAACCTGTTTCTGGGTGGCAATTCCTGCGTGGTCCGTGCCAAGAATCCACTTGGTGTTCTGCCCCAACATTCTGTGGTGCCGCGCAAGGACATCCTGGATTGTCCCGTTGAGCGCATGGCCCATGTGCAGCGAGCCCGTCACATTCGGGGGTGGAATCGCAATCGAATAGTTCTCGGCAGCTGTTCCCGTTGGATCTGGATGAAACAAACCGGAGGCGAGCCATGCGTCAAGCACAGCCTTCTCATGCTCGGACGGCTCAAATCGCGTTGGAAGGGAAACCTCAGTCATTGACGTCGCAGTCTACGAGTGCGCGAGTCGTGATGGGATCAGGCAGCAGAAACTGGGGTCAGGCGCTTGCGTCTGCTGCTGCTTCGCCCGGCTCTTCATCCGGCACGGCCTGTGTGACAAGAGTGGGAGGAAGTCCCTTCTCGACTGACTCCCGCGTGACTACGCAACGGCTCACATCACGACGGGAAGGAAGTTCAAACTGTGTGTCAAGAAGCGTTTCCTCGATGATCGAACGGAGCCCACGCGCACCCGTCTCACTCTCAAGCGCACGGTCGGCAATCGCCTCAAGTGCATCGTCCGCAAACACGAGGTCAATCTCGTCAAACTCAAAGAAGCGCTGGAACTGCTTGACCAGACTGTTCTTTGGCTCGGTCAGAATTGTGATCAGGTCATCACGTTCAAGCTGATGAACTGCGGTGACAATTGGGAGCCTGCCAACAAACTCGGGAATCAGACCAAAGTGGATGAGATCCTCGGGAAGGCACTTTTCAAAAGCCTCACCAGGATCATGCTCTGCCTTGGAAATCATCTCCCGGCCAAAGCCCATGCCCTGCTGTCCGATTCGCTTGTTGATGACCTCTTCAAGGTGTGAGAACGCCCCGCCGCAGATGAAGAGGATGTTCGTCGTGTCAATGGTGAGCAGCTCCTGATGAGGATGCTTGCGTCCACCCTGTGGTGGCACTGACGCAGTCGTTCCCTCAAGGATCTTGAGCAGCGCCTGCTGAACTCCCTCACCCGAAACATCACGAGTGATCGAAGGGTTGTCAGCACGGCGACCAATCTTGTCCACCTCGTCTATATAGATGATCCCCGTCTCGGCCTTCTTGACATCAAAGTCAGCTGCCTGGATCAACTTGAGCAGGATGTTTTCGACATCCTCCCCGACATAGCCGGCCTCTGTGAGGGCGGTCGCATCGGCAATCGCAAACGGGACATCGAGGA
>JAPLCH010000062.1:0-2954 GCA_026392325.1 Solirubrobacterales bacterium
ATGATCGCTGCCCAGGCGTTACGCGTCAGCCGGCGCAATCCGTGGGCGGAATGCTTCTCGCTGTGGCCTCCCAAGCGGCGAGAGAGAACCAGTCCAAGGATGAAACTCGTTGCGACCATCGCCAGGGGGGTTCCCAGGTAAGCGCCTGTCACGTCAAGTCCCGTGAGAGCGAGTCCAACGCCGAGGACCAGCCTCGCAATCTGCTCTCCAATCATGCTCCATCCGACAGCGGGGTAGGCCCTTGTTGCCTGAAGTGCCCCGCGCTGAATCGAAAGCAGGATCCAGATGCAGGCAGCTGGCGGCACAAATGCGGCTGCCCACTCTTGCTTGACGCCAATGACGCTTGCGATCGGCGCCCTGACGAGAATTGAGACAACAGTCACCGCGATTGTCACGAAGATCAGAGTTATGGTCCAGCGACGAAGAGTGGTTGCGAACTCCCGTCCCTGCCCGAGATGCCCGAGGGCTCCTTCGCGGGCCGTTGCAACCTGAAGAGCAGCTCCGGGGACGCTGAGAATGATGAAAGTGGAGAGGATTGCTGCGAGCTGGCCGTAACCTTCCACATGCAGAAGGCGTCCGAATGCGACCGTTGTAATCAGCGCAACAAGGTTCGTCGCGATCATTGCCCCAGCGAGGATCGCCGCGTAGCCCGTGTCGGACCCGCGCAGCTTGGCGATCATGGGTTTGAGGGGACCCCTGCCTCGTCCAGCAGATGGCATCGGGGTTTCAGGCGCGGACATTCAGAATCTGACGGTAGCGAACGATGGTTGCAGCGGTAGTAGCAGAACGCAAAATGGTCAGGGAGCAAGACTCGGTGGACCAGTGAGGTTTCGAAGTTCCAAGGCCTTGATTCTTGCCTCGTATGCCGCTGGATTGCCAGTTTCCGCTCCGTATTTCCATAGGAGCTGCCAACCAAACCACCATCCCGGGTTATCCCTGACGACCTTTTGCAATGTCTGCACGGCGAGGGCGCGATGATCAGATTTCCAGTAGACGATGGCAAGGTCCACTCTTGGGCGAGGGTCAGGGTTCAGCCAAGCCGCATCCTTGAGGAGCTTGGTCGTCTCGCGGTATCGGGCTGGTGTCCACCCGAGAATTTCAGCGGCGTCCGTCTTGAGGCTGGCCTCGCGTTGAAGTGCCCTGGCCTCCCACAAGTGACCGAGCCAGATGATTGAGCTTGCTGCCATTACGCAGGCAAGCGTCATCAGAAGCGCATGTCTCCAGCTTGACTCTGATGCGGCGACGTGTTTGGCATCGTGCTCAGTGTTCACGGCAAGAACTGCTGAGACAAGAAGGATCATGGGAAGCATCAGGCCTGGGATCTGAAAGTCCCAATCGACGGCACTGTGGGCTAGGAAGAGCACTGCTGCCGCAATGGCTCCAGCTAGGGATCCGGGTAGGAACCTGATCAGAGCTCTCGACCTGATCCAGGTTCCACTGAAAATCAGCAGCAGCGAGAGGAGTCCCAGAATCCCTAGCTCAGCTGCGACCTCAATCTCAAGCGAGTGGGCATTGAGGGCTGGCTGCTGACCCTTCCTGTGCTGAAGCCATAACGAGGCGAATGAGCCGCTCCCATTGCCGGCAATCGGCTTGGCCGCAAAGCCGTTCACGGCTACCGACCAGTATCTGGACCTGTTTGTACTGATTGACTGAAGTCGCTGGGAGTCGGCCCCACTCGTGGTGACCGGAGGGGTGGCGTCACTTGTCCCAATCACTACCGGTCCGACTGGCGTTCTCTGACTTATGCGGAGTGGCAAAGTGATTGATAAACACGGAGGCCATCGAGGTGAGCAGAATTACTCCGCCTAGGATTAGCCCGTCTGACGCTCTTCCGGACGGGCTCCCTGCGAGGGTCCTGACAGATTCCAGAGACTCTGCAGCTAGAGCAACGGGGAACAAACCGACAATGGCCACCGTCAGGCTGCGGATCTGGGTCCTGTTGAACTGAATGGCTGCTAGGGCAGCGAGTCCGGCTGCTGTGGCCACGAGAGCTCCGCGCGAGAATGTAAGCCAGAGGGCGAGACTGATGAAGGGCATTGATGCTGTTGCAGTAATGCGCAGTGGGCGAGGGAGTTCGCGGTCTGCGGCAAGCCGTGCAGCAAGGACCAGTCCTACCCCCGACAGTGCCCCCATAGCGTTCCAGTAGCCCAACGGCTGAGAGAGGCGGCCGAAGGCAATTTGGTCGGCATGGAGGGTGAAAAGGCCTGGAAATACGCGCTCGCTCAGGCTGTAGAGACTTGCGGCGGCTGCCGTTGCCCATGCTGCTGGCTCGGCAAGGCGATGGCGATCGAACTTGCTCAGGCCTGACACAAAGGCCAGTGCGGCTCCCATGTACAGAAGCAGCTGGGTGAAATTGTTCGATGCTGTGCCCCGGTCCGGAGCCCAGAGAATGCTTATGCCTGTCAATGCGGTCAGCGCCAGTAACCCAAGGAGAGCAACACGTGAGGTCCTACTTTGGGGTACTACGGGGAAGCCAAGCGACAGTCCGGCGAGGTAGACCAGCCACACATAAATCCCGAGCTCGGGGTGCCATGTGGGGCTTGATGAAGCTCCCAGAATCACAGCGAGTGGTGCTGTCGCGATGAGGAGCCCGAGGTGGACTCTGGTAGCGAAGTGGCGCATCCAGCTGAACCGTACCGATGACAGACCCCGGTCCCGTTGTACTCTCGCGCCGTGGACCTTCCATTTCAGACAGTCACTCACGGCCCAGTCGAGACTGAGGCGCTCGGCGCTTCATTTGCCAGCCAGCTCAAAGCAGGAGACTGCGTGATGATCGAAGGTGACCTTGGCGCAGGCAAGACTGTTTTCGTTCGCGGTTGCTTGAGGTCACTCGGCGTAACTGGCCCGGTGACAAGCCCAACATTCACTTTGGCGAAACGCTATGACGAGGCCCAAATCCCTGCGTCGCACATTGACCTCTATCGGCTGGCTGACGGGATGCCGGGAGAGGACCC
>JAPLCH010000062.1:3024-4414 GCA_026392325.1 Solirubrobacterales bacterium
GGGAGAGTTTGCTCCTGACCGTCTGGTTTTCATTGAGTGGCCAGAGAGGCTTGGTCCTGTAAGCGCGAGCGGAACGCACTACGTTCAGATTGAGCATCTGACCGAAAACACAAGAAAGATCTCCGTTTCCTGATGCCGTGCACCCTGGCCTTGGACACGACAACTTTCAACACGGCCGTTGCAGCTGTCTTGGATGACGATCGATTTGTTGAGATGTCGGACATTCCCGGGTCGGATGGGAAGCCGGGGCATGCGAGCAGAGCCCTTGTCCTCGCGGAGAATGCACTTGCGGAGATTCAAATGGGCTGGAGCGATGTGTCTTGCGTGGCTGTGGCGGTCGGGCCTGGTTCGTTCACCGGACTGAGGGTTGGGATTGCGACTGCCAAAGCGATTGCCTTTGGTCTTGGCGTGCGGGTAGTTGGGGCGTCGTCGCTTGAGGCGTTGATGTCAGGAGTCCACGAACCCTTTGGCTCAAGGGAAGCTGTTGCACTGATAGATGCGCGGCGGGGGGAGTTGTTTGCCAGCGTTTTGGATGATGGAAGAGGGGAGCGAATCCTGAGCCCGGCGGATGACGAGTCGTGGACGGACTCATTGCCGGCAGGTGCTCTCTGCGTTGGTGATGGTGCTCTGCTGCACGCTCGTTTGCTTGCAGAGAGAGGCTTCGAGGTGCCTGAATTTGGATCTCCGCTGCATCGAATATCTGCGCTTCAAGTAGCACGGGTAGGGAGGCATTGGCCGGTTGGATCAGAGGTTCTTCCTCATTATCTCCGCGAAGCCGATGCTGTTCCAACCAGTGAGCGCCCAAAGGCGGCGGGTAGATGATTCAAGTCCGTGATCTTGCTTTTGCTGACCTGCCACAGATCCTTGGAATTGAGAGAGACTCGTTCCCCTCGCCATGGTCCGCCGGGATGTTCATTCTTGAGATGAATAGAGCCGGGTCAGTGTGTCTCGCTGCTGAGGGGTCTGGGTCGCTCGTCGGTTACGTCGTCTGCTCCAAGCTTGACGAGGACTGGCACCTGATGAACATTGCAGTCCAGCCCCAGCCTTCTGGAAGACGGGTCGGGGTCGGTGAACAACTGATGGTTGAGCTGTTGTCGACGGTGGGACCTGACGCCAGAATCACATTGGAGGTCCGCCCCTCGAACAGTGCGGCGATTACCCTCTATGAGAAATTCGGATTTCTGGCTGCAGGTCGGCGGACCCGTTATTACGCCGACTCTGGTGAGGACGCCTTGATCATGTGGAGGACGCCCGCGACACTGCGTGGGTCGCTGGATGACGTTCCCAATGCCCAAGAGCAAAACCGATGATTCTCGCCATCGAAACGAGCTGTGACGACACTTGCGCTGCGGTAGTGGATGACTCTGGGCGAGTCCTTTCGAGTGTGGTC
>JAPLCH010000113.1 GCA_026392325.1 Solirubrobacterales bacterium
CTCAGGTCGGGCTCCACCGTTGCGCCATAAATCTCCACCGCGCGCGTGATCACTCGGTCAGAGTGCTCAAGTCTGAAGTCGTCGCCATCAATCCCAGCGGCTTGGGCCAACATCCGGACGATCTCCCGGTCGGTCCGACCACCCGGGTCAATGCTTTGAACCGTGGGTACTTCAAGGCCGATTGCCTCCGCCGTCGCGAGCTCGAGGGCCTTGCCGTGCGCTCCCGCAGCCCTTGTTACGAGCGTGCCGTCAACGTCCCAGAGGATTAGAAGCGGTTGCTTCACCGCAGCACTCAACGATTGAAATCAACATCAGCTGGCAGGCTCAGTGCGTACTCAGCAATCAGCTTCGCGGCCGCATGGATATCGCTGATCTGCACGACTTCCACAGGTGAATGCATGTAGCGAAGTGGGACGGAAACAAGCGCGGTTGGAACTCCATCCCTGGAAAGGTTGATCGCGTCGGCATCGGTGCTGGTCGTGCGTCCTTCTGCAGCAAGCGTGTGCTCAATCCCCTTTGCTTCCGCGATGTCCACAAGTCCGTCGCAGACAACCGGGTGAAGGTTTGTTCCGCGAGTAATCGACGGTCCAGACCCGAGTGGAGAATCGGTCAACTCGCCGGTTTCCACCCCAGGCTGATCTGTTGCGAAGGTGACATCAACTGCGATCGCCACATCGGGCCGAAGGCGGTGGGCGACAGTTGTGGACCCGCCGAACGTTGTCTCCTCCTGGCCTGCGGCGACGGCGACCACATCAAATGCTGCACCTCCGGCTTCGGAGACAAGGCGCGCAGCTTCAAGGGCGACAAAGCAGCCGACCCTGTTGTCCATGGCCCGGGATGCCAAGCGTCCGTTGGGAAGCTCAAGCGGCTCTACTGCGATGACACCAACATCTCCGACGCGGACGAATGTCTTCGCGTCGTCCCCGTCCTTGGCGCCAATGTCCACATGAAGGTCCTTGATCTTTGCTGACTTGCCGCGCTCCTCGGTCTCCATCAGGTGAATTGGCTTGCGGGCGATCACGCCGGAAACCTGTTTGCCCTCGCGACCTGTGATCTCCACTCGCTGGCCGATCAGCACAACCGGGTCCCAACCGCCGACCTGCTGAAAGCGCAGGAAGCCCTTTTCGTCAATGTGGCTGATGATCAGGCCGATCTCATCGATGTGGCCGACAACCGCGAGTGTTCGTCCGCTGCCGCTGCCTTTTACTCGTGCTGTTGAGGAGCCGACGAGGTCGCCTTCCACCTCATCTGCAAACTTGGATGCCGCCGCACGGAAGACGGCGGACGCAGCAGCCTCCCGACCAGATGGGCCCGGCGCACGAAGGAGTTCAAGGAAGGTCTCTGGGATGCTCAAGGTGGTGCTCCGTTCGGTCAGCGGCGGTCAGGACATGAACGGTAGCGGCCTTGCGTGACTCGCGTCCCTGCGCGAGTCCCAAGTTCGGCAGTCAGTGAGGGCGGCTCTGCTGATGGAGTAGCAACCCGTCCTTAGCTGTCGGGGACCCAAGAAGGCCGGCCGGGATTCCCTTTGTGAGGGGAAGGGCCCGTTAGCTGAGAATGCTGGGAATCAGTTTGGTAAACAGGAAGTCGAAACGGGCGACTGCCACCGCTTCGAGCTGCCTGCGGTCGATGACTCCGGATTTAAGGTCGTAAGCCATGGCTTCAAAGGCCTTGAGCTCGGCGTGAATCCCCGAGCGGACAGCTGGCGTGTCCTTAAGCCCATGAAGCGTGAGTCCAGCGAGCGTCGCAGCGATCGAAACTTGTCCGTCAGCCCATAGCCTTCCAACTGTTGAGCTGAGCCGATCACGCTCCGGGCCAAACATCCACGCGCCTTCTACTGACTCCACCCAGTCAAGAG
>JAPLCH010000092.1 GCA_026392325.1 Solirubrobacterales bacterium
ACTTCAGGGCGACCCAAGGCTGCCAAGAGTCCCAGAACCCAGGCGCGCCCTGAACGGCCACGGACAGCCTGTTCAACTGCGATCAGAAGGAATAGTGCAACCAACGGTTCCATCAGCCCGCCAGCAGCATCCGTAGCGGCCGGGACGAAGAGCGTGGCTAGCGCTGCTAGCGCTGCGGCCGGGTAGCCGGCCGCGATTCTGCCCAGACGCCAAGCGACCACCGGGATCATGAAGGTTCCCGTGCGGACAATCCAAACCCACACCACTGGGGCTACATCGGGACCGAACCAATTGAACGGAACCTGTACGAGCACAGGGAACGGCTTCCAGCCAGAAGCGCCCATGCTGTCGAACGAGACGAGGGAAGTTCCCGACAGTTGCCTCGCCCAGACAAGCCATGACCATGGGTCATAGCTTGGTTCGTGCCCTGCAAGCGCCATTGTAAGTGCAGCAATAAGGCCGCAGACGACCAGTGGTAGCCATCTCAACATGTGTCCATTTTTGGTCCGGGGGGGAACAGCGGTCATTCGAATCGGCTTCGCGATTAAGGCGGCGGTACCTTCCGTAGTTTGTCGAGGTGGGCCAATAACCCCTCTTCTAGTTGGCCTCACATCAAGCGGAGATCAACTGAGTGATCTTGACTGAAGTAGCGGGGACCGGATTCGAACCGATGACCTCAAGGTTATGAGCCTTGCGAGCTGACCTGGCTGCTCCACCCCGCGATGTCAATCGATCATAGCCAAAACGGTCCGTTGGGCAGACATCCGGGCGGAGAGTCGTGGAGAATCAACCAATGGCGCACTGCTTCATCACCCGTGAACTCCCGGGCAATTCGCTCGATCGGCTTAGAGCAGCAGGCCATACCGTTGACCAGTGGGAGCCGAGCGAACCTCCTTCCGCCGAAGATTTGAAGGCACGGACGGAGTCAGCTGACGGGCTGCTTTGCCTTCTCACCGACCAGGTCACGGCTGAGCTTGTTGACTCGTCGCCCAGGCTTACAGTCGTGTCCACAATGGCCGTTGGAGTCGACCACATTGACCTTGTGGCATGCGCACAGCACGGGATCGCAGTGGGCAACACCCCTGGTGTCTTGACAGACGCAACGGCCGACCTGACAATGGCACTCTTACTCGCCCTGGCACGCCGAATTCCCGAGGGAGTTGAAGCGGTCAGGAACGGCAGTTGGACAACTTGGGACCCTTCCGGCCTGCTGGGAATGGAGCTCCGGGACAGGACACTCGGAATCGTCGGCGGGGGCAGGATAGGCAAGGCGGTCGCCCAACGTGCTGAAGGCTTTGGGATGAAGGTATTGATGAGCGGTCGTGCTGGCGGGCCCAACCCGGGGCTTCCTTTGGTCGAACTCCTCAAGCAGGCCGACATTGTGAGCCTCCACTGTCCACTCACTCCAGAAACAGAGCATCTCGTTAACCGGGAGTTCCTCGGGCAGATGCAGAACCACGCCCTCCTGATCAACACGTCACGTGGTCGAGTCGTTGACCAAGTGGCCCTGGCCAATGCCCTTCACGATGGTCAGATAGGCGGTGCGGGGCTTGATGTGACCGACCCGGAACCGCTCCCAGCTGATGACCCGCTTCTGGCAGCTCCCAACCTTGTCGTCATCCCCCACCTTGGTTCTGCGACGGTACGCACCAGAGAGGCAATGGCAGAGATCGCAGTCGCGAACCTTCTTGCCGGCCTTGAAGGCCACAAACTTCCACACCAGGTGACATGAGCAACCAACCAATCGTCAAAGCAGCAGTTGATATCGGGACCAATTCCACCCGGTTGCTCGTCTGCTCAATTACACGAAACCCGGATGGACGCCTCTCACTGGCGGACCTTGAGCGTCACTCCGTCGTAACCCGTCTGGGCGACGGCGTTGATACAACTGGACGGTTGTCAGATGAGGCAATGAAGCGAGTGGTTGACACCCTCAACAAGTACCTCGCGATAGTCAACCTCTACCCGATTCGCTCAATCACCGGAGTCCTGACGAGCGCAGGCCGCGACGCTTCCAATGCGGCTGACCTGACTCGGCTTATTGCCCGGGAGACCGGAATTGACGTGCGACTTATTGGAGGAGACGAGGAAGCGAACCTGAGCTTCTCTGGGGCCACAAGTGAAGTGGAGACGGATGGGCGCAACCTGCTCGTGTGTGATGTGGGCGGCGGCTCAACGGAACTGATCACAGGACAGGTTGGTGCGGTTGATTTCCATGTGTCTCTGCCAGCCGGGGTTGTTCGACAGAGCGAGCGCCACCTTCATTCCGACCCTCCCACCGCAGAGGAGCTTGAGTCCGCAGCTCTGGAAATCCGCGCCCTGATCGAAGCGAATGTTCCAGCGGAAGTCCGTTCATCGGTAGATGCCTGCATCGCAGTCGCCGGAACCGCCACGACGCTGTCAGCCATTGACCAAGACCTTGAACCGTATGACCCCGCCCGCGTACACGGCTCGACGGTGACCGTTGACCGCTCAAGGGAGATACTCAAGCGGATTGCAGAGCTTCCATTGGCTCAACGAGTCAATGTGGATGGCCTTCACCCGGATCGTGCCCCGACGGCAGTCGCAGGGGCCGTAATTCTCTGTGAGATTCTCGACGCCTTTGGCCTTGACAGCTTCGAAGCTTCAGAGCACGACATCCTCCGGGGCGAAGTACTGCGCGTCACAAACACGGCGGGCTGACGCTCAAGCGCCAGCCCTACCGCTGTGACTTAAGCCAGGTTGCTGCGCCGTGGGTAAACGACCGTCGGGTCAGTGAGTACGTTGACCAGAGCCGGCTTCCCACACGAGAATGCGCGCTCGAGCGCAGGACGGAGGTCCTGAGGCTGGGTTACATACTCGCCGTGCCCTCCAAGTGCCTCAACAACCTTCTCGTAGTGAAGCTCGGGCTGGAGGTCAGCCGCAACTGAGTAGCCGTACAGGTACTCCATCGGATGCTTCTCAAGTGCCCAGATCCCGTTGTTGCCCATCACGCCGACAACCTGGACTCCGTGACGCACAAGAGTGTCGAACTCCATTCCGCTGAAGCCAAAGGCGCCGTCGCCAAGAATCAGGACGACCTGACGCTCAGGGTGCGCGATCTTTGCGGCAAGTGCCTGTCCGGGGCCGGCGCCAAGGCAGCCGTAGGGGCCCGGGTCAAGCCAGGAGCCCGGAACATAAGAGTCAATGACACGGCCTGCGTAAGAACCAAAGTCGCCTGCGTCAACGACCACGATGGCATCGCGATCAATGAACTGTGCAAGCTCCTTGTAGAGGCGCATTGGATGCAGCGGCCCACGTGGGTCGTTCATCTCCTCTTGCTCAGCAGCTCGTTTCTCTGCTTCGACTGCTGCGGTTGATGCAAGCCAGTCGGCGGTGTCAAGCCTTCCGCCAACAGCCTCACGGAGTGCTGCAAGAGTTGCGGGCATTGCGCCGTACAGCTCAGCCTCGACCTGGCGTGGGTGAGCGCGCTCAGGCTTTGCGACGTCAAGGACGATCAACTTGGTGTCTTCTCCGAAGCTTGCTCCAAAGCCGAGGCGGAAGTCCATTGGGACTCCAATCACAAGGGCAACATCGGCGCCTTGCAGGGTTGCGCTGCGCGCCCTGGAGCGGAAGATTTCACTGTCAGCCGGGATTGAGCCACGGGCCATGCCATTGACGGCAGCCGGAATGCCCAGTTCCTCACAGAACTTGAGCAGTTCAACTTCACCGCGTCCCCACCAGAGGTTTGTTCCCGCCATCACAGCCGGCCGCTCCGCGTTCTTCAGAAGCTCAATTGCGCGATCCATGTCGGCGCCTTCGATTGCTGGCCCCGCCCACGGTGTGGGTGGAGTTGCATCGGTGCCGCAGTCTGGTGCAGCTTGGAAGACATAGTCCATCGGGAAATCGAGGAATGTCGGTCCGGACGGAGACGAAAGGGAGATGTCGAGGGCCTTGTCAACCATTCCTGGAATCTCAGCAGTTGACATTGGCGTCCCGGAAAACTTGACAAGTGGGTCAACGAAAGGAAGGTGGTCGATCTCCTGAAGGGAGCCCATTCCCCAGCGCATCTGTGGTGCGCGTCCACCGAGAACGAGGATCGGTGAGTTGTTCATCAACGCTCCGCCGATACCGCTCAGTCCATTGGTTACCCCTGGGCCAGCTGTCAGAGCGGCAACGCCGGGTTCACGCGTGACCTTCGCCCAGCCTTCCGCTGCAAATACGGCGGTCTGCTCGTGGCGAACATCAACAATGTCGATCCCTTCCTCTTTGCACCCGTCAAAGATGCTGAAGATGTGGCCACCCGAAAGGGTGAACAGTTTGGAAACTCCATAAGCCTTAAGTCGGCGTGCGATCAGCCGGCCGCCATGGAGTTCTGCGGATGTAGTTGTTGTTTCGTCTGTAGCGCTCATATGGTTCGCAACCTTACCTTCTCCAGTGTCTCGGCCTCTGATGCGGGACCACTCTCAGCCCTGTTATGACGTTCCAGCAGCCACGCATTCAACTCCGCCCCAAGGAGAATGAAGAGTGCGACCAGATAGAACCATGCAAGGACAATCACCAGGAACACTGCCGTGGTTCCAAAGCGCCAGACCGCGCTCACATGGGTCAGGTAGTACGGGAACACTGCATCGGTGACTGCAATCGCCAGAGTGCATGCGAGGGCTCCTGGCCAGACGGCCTTCCATGGCAGGCGCCCATTGGGTCCAAGCGCAAAGATCGCCCAAAGCGAGCAGAAGAGAGTCAGTAGACCGAGGGCCAAAGATGTGGCGAGCGCTCCCCCTGGAACATTTGCCAGACCGAATGGAAGGTCATTGCGCGCGGCTGCCAACGCACTCTGCGCTACGGGCACAGCGACAGTCGCTGCCATGAATGCCACAACTAGCCAAAGCATGGCAAGCGAAAAGCGCTTCTGGCGCAGCCAGCCTCGCCCGGGCAGGTTGTAGATACGGCCAAATGCAGTGTCAATGGAACCCCAGAAGCTCATGCCAGTCCAAACACTGACTACGAGCGCGACTATTCCCGTACTTGCCGCCCCTGACCGAATTCGGGTCAGGAGTCCTTGGAGCGTGGAGTCTGCCGGTCCGGGAAAGATCGCACCAAGATCCCTTGATATCGCCTGCTCAAACTCTGCGGAACCGGCGACCC
>JAPLCH010000043.1 GCA_026392325.1 Solirubrobacterales bacterium
ATGGCCCACACAACTCCTAGAAAGGTGACGAGTCCTATGACTCCCATCTCAGAAGTGATCTGAATCAGCGTGTTGTGAGGGTAGGTCACACTCCTAACGCCATTGGACCATTCGGGGGCCATCGCAATCGCAACCGTATGGTATCCGCCCAAGCCAACCCCCACAAAAGGGTTGTTTTCGATAACTTTTACACCCTGAACGTAGGCGGCGAGTCGGCCGTAGGTGTTCTGGGAGTTCGCAAGGCGCAAGGCCGTGGCCGAATCACTACTTGAGAGTTGGCCCGTCAGGAACACGATCATCGCAAGAGCGGCAAGCGTGATTATGACCGACCGCTGCTTCCGTCCCTTCCGAATCGCAGCCAGACCAACCATGATCAGCAGGGCTGAGGCCCATCCGGAGCGAAAGTAACTGAAGAAGATCCCCGATAGCTGGAGCGACACCAGAATCACCGCCGCCGGATAGGCGCTGTTTCCACGCCGGATTGCCCAACAGATTGTGGCCGCTAACGTGACCAGCAACACGGCCACGAAGACCTCGGGGACGTCATAGGGGCCTGCAATTCGAGTTATGCCAGCCTCCGCGTCTAGCCTCTCCAATCCTCCGCTGTATGAGGCCAAACTGAATCCAGCAGTCTTTTCGGCCAGCCCAATCAAGCCAGCGACGGACCCGCCGACTCCAATAGCCAGAAGCATGCGATCAATGTATTCCTGACTGTAGGCAGCGCTCCTGACGAGCAAAAGCACGACCAGCGGGAGCGTGAAGGCATCAAGCCATATAGTAAGGCCGCTGTTTCGCCCACGGCTGCCAAGTAGGGCTCGCACCAGACCGACAAATGAGAGTGCCGCCAGCCACCGGACGAGTGAGCGGGTGTTACGCGAAGCCGCACTAAGGTCAGTAATTGTCGACAGGGTGAGAACGCCTAGACCAACAATCCAGGCCCGATCAAAAGTTACCAGTGCCCTGTTTCCTGAGGGAAGGCGGACAAATGGGAACAGAGCCGGCCCCAAAGCCAGCCAGATGAGCAGTGCCCGTTCCGGCACTTTCGCAACCGAAGACGCGAGGAGCGCCGCCGCCGGCAAAGCGAGAACGGGAAGCAAGAGCATCGTTCGCCCTCCTGCTATGGCAAGCCCAACGAAGAGCGCGGAAATAAGAGCAACCGCTAGCCATCCGAAGTCTTTCGACCTCTGAGGCGAGGACTTTCGGCTTTGTTGATGTGCAGTTATCAAAGCAGGCATAGGCCAAAATTTCGCTCTAGATAGAGCGCCCCACCAGCTCGTCTGGGCCTACGAATCCTGAACCTCCAAGTCCGAGTGAACGAGTGTGAACATCACAAGCGTCCTACTCTTGACCTTGCTGAACCTCATGAGTCTGGAGCGGCTCCCATAGTACTCGAGCTCCACGACCCTCAACCCTGCCTTATTGAAAACACTAGTGGCGTCTTCTACTGAAGGGCGCCAAAGCTGACGAACTAGATAGGTGGGCCGAAATACAGGAACCCAGCGACGCAAGCTTTCTAAACGTCGATACCACGACTTCATGGAGGGCAACGAAACCAGCATCACTCCGTTCGGATCGAGGAGGGTTCGGAGCGAGTCTGCCGCGGCTTGCGGATCCTCCACATACTCAAGAACACTTGAGCAAGCAACGACCCCGGCTGCCCCCTTCAGATCAGGTTGATCGACTGGAAGTGCATCCTGTCGGTAGCTGACCTCCGTTGAGCCTCCAAGGGAATCCATTCTCTCGCGCGCCAACTGCAACATCTCCGCGGAGGGATCTATGCAAACCACGCGACGATGAGACTCCATCAAGAGCTGAGTAATCCGGCCAGGGCCACATCCGACATCAACCGCAAGCAGGCCGTCTCCTACCTCGTCGTCTGCACGCTCAATCGCTCTTCTCCAGACAAGCACACGCTCATCCATTGAAGGCAGAATCTCATACTCATTGTTGAATTCGCGAGCTTGGGAAGACCAGTACTCGAAGTCCTGAGCCATTTTTCCTTTCGTGAAGAATCTAAGACTAAGCTGAGACAGGCAGGTTCCACTTCTCAGTCGGGAAGCGCAAGCGGCACCACACTCAGCCCCTATAGTAGCAATTCGAATCGTCTAGTTCGCGGCCTTCTATCCACCTCATGTGCCATAGTCCAAAATTGAGTATCGGCCAAAGCCCGAAGCCAGCGCCGCTATCTGCCCGCATGCCTCCGAGGCTCTGCAAGTCGAAATAGCGGCCAAGCGTTTCCTCGGTCGCGACCAGATCAAAGAGCCTCCCGAGCTCTGTGTCAAACCACTTGCGCACTGGGGCTCCGAATCCCTGTTTGCGGCGATCCAAGACCCAGTCCGGGAGAACGCCACGGAGGCCAGCCCGAAGGGCAATCTTCGATTGGCTTCCGTTCATCTTCGAACTAAGTGACTGGCCATACATGAAATCAACAAGTTCAGGTGCGAGGAATGGGGCCCGAGCCTCAATGCTGTTAGCCATCGAGAAGCGGTCAATCCGCATCAGAAGCAACTCAGGCAGCCGAACGCCAAACTCGTACTCCTGCGTGTCGAACATGAAACGATCACGAGAACTCTCATCGCGATCAAGTCCAGTGCGCTCCCAGCCAATATCCGTTGGGGTCTGATCCTCAAGCAGATGCTTCCGCAGTGCCACGGAATTCCATAGAAAGGAGTGAGCAGCCAACGGCCGTCCACCGTTGATGGCCCTCAGCACACTTTCTCCAGGTACTCCAATTCGGGCGCCGACCGCTACGGAAGCAGCCCACGCTAAAGGGCTTGGCATGGCTCCAATTGCTTGAATCGCGGGCCACAATCGAAGGACCTGCCGGTAGGTCGCATAGCCCCAGAAGACTTCGTCGGCTCCCTCTCCCGCCAGCACTACTTTTACGCCGTTGTCCGCCGCGAGACGGCAGACAAAGTTGAGCGGAATACAGACCGGATCAGCTAACGGTTCATCCTGATGGTGGATCAAATCAGCTAGGAAGCCGACTGCTTCACGCTCACCAATTTCTATCTCGTGGTGTTCGGTGCCGAAGTGCTTGGCGACCTTCCTGGCCTCCCCCCTTTCGTCGCCGGGGTCAGCAGCGCCATACCCAACCGAAAATGTCGCCATCGGTTGTTCCCGGTCTCGGAGCAATGCGACCAGAGCTGAAGAGTCAACCCCTCCGCTCAGCAGGACCCCAACTGGAACATCAGCCATCAGGCGATCGTTGAGTGAAGTTCCCAGAAGACCCACCGCGGTGGCGGCTGCCTCCGCTACAGGAACCTCCCTCAGGTCCCTGCTGCGAGGCAGCGGTATAAATAGTTTCTGCTCAATACCCTTCGAATCGCAGGTCATGATTGTTCCGGGTCGAAGCTTCGAAATGCCCTTGAAGAGCGTTTGTGGGCCAGGCGTAACGAGGTTTGCGAGGTACGGTCCAATTTGGCTCTGATCAACCTCTGCTGTTACGGACGGGTGTTCAAGAATCGCCTTAATCTCAGAGCCGAATATCAGTCGTCCGCCCCGCTCAGCCCAATAGAGCGGCTTCTCACCGATTGGGTCACGAGCAAAGCACATGCGTAGCAGATTCGGGTCCCAAAGCGCGAAGGCAAACATGCCCTCTAAGTGGTCAACACACGCTAGACCGAACCGCTCGTATAGGTGAAGGACCACTTCCGTGTCGCAGGTTGTTCGAAACAGAACCCCATCAGCTTCGAGTCGACGTCGAATTGTGGGGTAATTGTAGATCTCCCCGTTAAATACAAGGACGGATCCATCACGACCGACCATTGGCTGGGCACCGCCGGCAAGGTCGACAATCGCGAGGCGCCTGTGCCCGAGCCCAACTCGACGGTTCTCGCTGAGGTACAGGCCCTCGCCGTCAGGCCCACGATGAACCAGAGTGTCCCTCATCGCAATGACTACGTCGCCATTGACCTGCCCGAGAGCAGTTCCGTACTCAAATACTCCTGCAATACCGCACATTCGCTACCTCACAGGGGGCTGTTCGACTGGCGCCGCCAAGCCCTGAGCGGAATGGAGTGCCTCAAGCGCAACAGCCATAGTTGCAAGCGGATCGGGCCCGGGAAGCTCGGAGTTGGGATTCCTTACCGCTTGGGCAATCGCCTTGAACTGATCGGAGTGCCCCTTGTCCCTGCCCCGTGCCCGAACGCTCTTCGTTCCCTTAGGCCCAATAAGCTCGAGATTCTGAAAGTCGTCCACCCGTGCCGTATTCCCACCCGCGCTAGCTTCGAATCTCTCCTTGCCTAACTTATTGGCTGCCGCCGCTCCGTAGAGAACCTGAACAATCGAACCGTCGCTGAAACCGAGCGAAATACTGAACCGCCGGGCAAGGGCCAGCGGCGCCCCCTGATCCGGAAGCATGACCGCCTTGACTTGTGTAGGCAGGCCGTCCACCAGCCAACAAGCCAGATCAACGAAATGGCAACCCTCGCCGAGCAAACGACCGCCTCCGTCATCTGCATCATCAAGCCAATGGTCGCCAAAACCAAGGGGCGAGTTCACTCTGAAGGTGGCCTCAATCGGCCCCCTCCCCGATACGTGGCTGCGCAGCTGCTGAAGCAGTGGGGCAAAACGCCGATTAAAACCAACAAAGACCGGAAGGCCGGAGGAGTCGCGGGCCGCAGCTACAGCTTCAAGCCCAGCCCAATCAAGTGCGGGGGGCTTTTCGACAAACACTGCCTTGCCCGCCTCAAGTGCTGCTACGGATAGTTCAGCATGCGATGAGTGCCGGGTAAGAATCGCAACGGTGCCGATTGCTGGATCAGAGAGAACCGCATCGACCTCGGACGGCTTCGCATTGACGCGCTCTGCCATACCCACCGCCGAGAGTCCGCGTGTTGATGCAACAGAATGGATCTGAAAACCTGCGGCCTGTAGCCCAGGTGCAACGACTTGACTTGCAAAATTGCCAGCACCAATCATGCCAACCACAAGTCGATCAGCACCCCCGTCAATTCTCCGGACTGACGCCATCGGTCGATGCGATGGTGGAGTTGACTCTCGGTAGGTGAGAGCCACTCCAAGCGGTGAGCGCTCTGACTCCATCAGCTCGTCAAAGACCCTCTCAGCCTCTTCCATCGGCACGGTGCGAGAAACAAGTTGGTCGAGGTTGATCAGTCCAGCTTCAGCCAATCTCAAAACCTCAGCCATATTCCGGCGCTCAGTCCATCGGACATAACCAATTGGATAATCGAGACCTCTCTGCTCATACTCGGTGTCGTAGCGGCCGGGTCCGTAGGACCGTGAGAGCCTAAGGTCAATCTCCTTCGCAAAGTAGGGCTCCCGCTGAATATCGATCCGCACATCGCCGACAATCACCACTCGCCCGCGGTCTCGACAGAGAGTCGCAGCCAAGTTGGCCGGGTCCGGCGACTGAGTCGCGGCGGTAATTATCACGGCATCGACTCCATCAAGCTCAACCGGAATTCCTGCGTCCAGGGCGTCGCGCGGGAACCCTCTATGGCAAGCGCCGTTTGCAACGGCAGAGTTGACCAATCCCGCGTCAAGGTCCATCCCGGTCACAACGCAACCTGACGCTTTCAGTATCTTGCCCGTGATCTGTCCGACAAGACCGAGTCCGATCACCGCAACCCGCTCGCCGATACGAACATCGGCTTGGCGGACTCCCTGCAAGGCAATCGAGCCGACTGTCGCAAAAGCAGCCTCCACAAACGGAAGTCCGCCGGGAATCGGGACACAGAGGTTTCCCGGAACCTGGGCGACCTCAGCGTGTACTGCGATCGCTTCGCCGCCACACGCAACCCGATCGCCGGGCGCAAGGTCGGATACCCGACTCCCGACGGCGACTACGACTCCAGCCGAGGAATAGCCCAATGGACTTGGTTCATCAAGTTTTGAACGAACCGCCCTTACAGTTCTGGCAATTCCCTCCGACCGTGCCTTGTCGAGAACCTTGCGAACATCGTCGGGGCGCTTTCGCGCTTTCTGGACAAGGTTGCTGCGTCCAGTCGCGACCTTTACCTTCTCAGTGCCAACACTGAGCACGCTCGCGCGAACATCCACGATGACGCCGTTAGGCTCAAGGTCAGGCCAAGGGACATCAATGAGTTCAATGCGACCGTTGCGAAGCCGTTGCGTCACCTGCTTCATGCTGGATCACCAACGATTGACTCAAGGAGTCCCGACTCAATCAGAGCGTCAGCTACGCGCTCAGCAGAGTGCCCATCCCACAGATCCGGAACTCCGGCAGCGTCTCCGCCGGCCGAAAGGAGGGAAGGAATGGTACTAATGGCCTGTGGGTCAAGCCCGAGCAATGTGTTGCTTCCCCTGTCAATCGTGACGGGACGCTCAGTGTTGTCCCGCAGGGTGAAGCAGGGAACCCCAAGGAAAGTGGTCTCCTCCTGAACTCCGCCTGAATCGGTGAGGACGGCCCTCGCCTGAGCCTGGGCGGCGAGGAAGTCCAGGTAGCCAAGTGGCTTGCAGAGGTGCAGGCCTTCGGCCGACTCAAACTCACTGAGGCGAGACATTGTCCTTGGGTGCACAGGGAAGACCACCGGAATTGAGGCGGCGACCTCAGAGAGCGCCTGCATTGCCTCAAAGAGCAGTGGGCCATCAACCAGCGCTGGACGGTGAAGCGTGACAAGCAGGTACTCACCACTTGAAAGTCCGAATTCAGCCGCCGGAGTGAGGTCTGCAAATCGCGCACGAACGGCAACAAGGGCGTCAATCATGGTGTTTCCAACCATCCTGACTTTGTCGGCGGATACTCCCTCAGCCTCAAGGTTGCCAAGAGCCTCTGGAGAATGTGTCAGAAGCAGGTCGGAAAGCTGGTCCACGAGAATCCTGTTTAGCTCCTCAGGCATCGTCCTGTCGCCACTTCTGAGTCCGGCTTCCAAGTGAACGATCGCGATCCCCAGCTTCGAAGCCACCAAGGCTGCAGCAAGGGTTGAGTTCACATCTCCCGGGACAACGACAACGTCCACTGCCTCGTCCACGAAGACTGTTTCGATGCGCTCCATCACTCGCGCAGTCTGCACTGCATGACTGGCCGAACCGACCTTAAGCTCAAAGTCGGG
>JAPLCH010000230.1 GCA_026392325.1 Solirubrobacterales bacterium
TCAGAATTGGAAGTAGATGAATGGGGCGACGCCCGACGGGCTGAGGGCTCCGATGACCAGCAGCGTGACTCCGAGCGCCAGTCCTTGGGCAGCCCAGTGGACTCTTGAGAATGCGGCCATCGCACGCTTGCCAAAGTCGGTCGGAAGCTGCTGGATTGCGATCATGCCGGCGATCACAGCCACGGCCCCCAGTGATGCTCGACCTGGTGTTCCCCAACCGCTGAAGACCTGACCAAGGATGTCAAATACGTTCCCGAACGAGGTTGCCCTAAAGAACACCCAGGCCGTAGCGACAAAGACCAGAGTTGAGGACTTGATCAGCCAAGAGGGCATCCATCCGTCGCGCCCCTTCCGTTCTCGGCGGGAGGCAAGCCGATGCTCGGTCACAAGGCCCACCCCGTGCAGAGTTCCCCAAGCCAAGAATGTCCAGGCAGCTCCGTGCCAGAGCCCGCCTAGGACCATTGTCATCAGGAGGTTCACACTCGTCCTTGATGGACCCTTGCGGTTGCCCCCGAGTGGGATGTAGAGGTAGTCGCGCAGCCAGCGGGACAGCGTCATGTGCCAGCGGCGCCAGAAGTCTCGAAGGCCCAGGGCTGCGTAAGGGCGATTGAAGTTTTGAGGGAATTCGAAACCCATCAACAGGGCGATTCCGATGGCCATGTCCGTATAGCCGCTGAAGTCCGCGTAGATCTGAACTGTGTAGGCAAAGATTCCGACGATTACCTGAATGGACGAGTGGGTTCCTGGTGAGGCAAAGATGGGATCTGCGATTGAAGCCATGTATGAGGAGATCACAACCTTCTTGAACAGGCCGCCCGCGATCAGGAAGAACGCGCGCGTGCCGTCAATTCGCCTGGGGTCCCGGGGCTCGTCGAATTGCGGAACGAGCTCCGCCGGCCGCACGATTGGGCCGGCAACTATGTGCGGGAAGAACGAGAGGAAGACGGCGAAACGCATGAGACTCGTTGGCTTGAATGTTCCGCGGTAAGCGTCAATCACATAGCTGAGTGCCATGAAGGTGAAGAACGAAATCCCGACGGGGAGCACAGTCGTCACCGTTGGAGCCAGCCAGCTGACTCCCAGATCTCCCAGCAGGTTCGCTGCGCTTGTGACAAAGAAGTTGAAGTACTTAAACCATGCAAGCACGCCAAGGTTTGCTGCCACTGCTGCGATGAGGATCAGCTTCCGCCTGTGGGCATCCTGGGTTCGGCTGATTTGAACGGCAAACATCTGATTGGCAAGCGTTGAGGCTGCCAGCAGGAAGGCAAAGCGCCAGTCCCACCATGCGTAGAACACATAACCGGACACGAGCATCAGGACGCGCCAGCGGCTTGGGTGTCTCATCAGTACCCAATTGAGCGGCCAGACGATCAGGAAGAAGACGGGGAAGATGAACGTCGGGAAGAGCACTCTCAGAGGGGAGTATTGCCATGTGGGCGGCAGTCAGTCAATGCGAGCCAGAAGGAGCGGCAAACTACGACCTGTGAGTGGATTCTCTCCAGCGAGTTCCGATGTCGTCTTTATGGTCACACTTGGCAGATGATGAGCACACGGCACCCAGGCACAACCGAGGAAGACATTGAGCGGAGTGTCGAAGCTCCACTTGCCGTGTTGATTGTCGTGCTTCTCCAAATCATGCTTGCCGCCGTGAGCCTTTCCAAGGGCTGGGTTCTGTGGAAGCTCCCCGGCTGGGTCTGGCTTGTGCCGATCGTGCCTGAGGTGATGCTCGTCGCCGCGCTTGTGGTTCACAACAGGACTGGCAAGGCAATCATCGGTGGCCGTCGCCGCACGGCTTCGCTTGCGCTTGTAGGCATTGTGGCGGCCGCAAACTTCCTTGCGCTGGCGATGCTGATTGGTTCTCTCCTCTCAGCCCAGGCTCACAGCGGCGCTGAACTGCTGCTCAAAGGGCTAACAATCTGGGGCACCAACGTGATCACGTTTGGACTGTTCTATTGGGAAATGGACGCGGGCGGACCGGATGCCCGAATCAAGTCAGATTGGGACACTGCCGGACCAGGTTTCGAACAGCGTGATTTTCAGTTTCCGCAGATGGAGAACCCTCAACTGGCCGCCGCCGGGAGGGGGTGGAGGCCGCATCTGATCGACTACATCTTCCTCTCTTATACGAACTCAATTGCGTTCAGCCCAACTGATGCAATGCCATTGAGGCACCGCGCGAAGATCTTGATGATGGTCGAGGCGAGCGTGTCAGCCGTGACCGTGCTGCTTGTCGCAGCCAGAGCGGTGAACATCCTTCACTGAGTCGGGTAGATGTCACTTTTGGCACCGAGGGACAACCAGCAGCGTCGCGCCGTTAGACTAAGAGAAGTTGGTTATGCGGGCGAGGTGTTGTGGTTGCACAGGAGCCTTCCAA
>JAPLCH010000021.1:0-1483 GCA_026392325.1 Solirubrobacterales bacterium
AGAACAGGAGCAACATGAACAAAGCAGAAAAGGCAGTTGCGATCGAAGAGATCACAGCTCAGATCAAAGAGTCAGAAGCGATCTTCGTAGTTGACTACCGCGGAATGACAGTGCCTCAGGCAGCTGATCTCCGAGGCAAGCTCCGTGAGGCTGACACAAGCCTTCGCGTAGTCAAGAACACACTTACTATTCGCGCAGCTGACGCAGCCGGAGCTGAGGACCTCAAGCCATTCCTGGCCGGTCCGACGGCGATCGCCTTCGTTCGCGGAGACGCGGCGCTCGCAGCCAAGGAGATCGCGGCTGTACAGAAGGAACATGAAATTCTTGCCTTTAAGGGCGGCACGATGGGCGGACGGGCGATCTCAGTTGAAGAGGTCACCGCACTGTCCAAGCTTCCATCGCGCCAAGTCCTTATTGGTCAGCTGGTCGGCCTTACCGCCGCACCGCTGGTTGGTCTTGTCCGTGGCCTTGGTGGCCTGATCGGCGGGCTTGCAAGCCAGCTTGGTCAGATCCGCGATCAGGGACTCGTGGGCGGCTCGGCAGATGCAGCACCTGCTGAGGAAGCACCAAAGGAAGAGGCGTCAACAGATGACGCTGAAGCACAAGATGCTCCGGCAGAGGAGGCGAGTGCCGTTGAGGCACCCGCCGACGATGCTGGTGACGAACCCGCAGCAGAAGCAGCCGATGAGGCTGCTGAAGCTGGTGGGAACGAGGAGCAGGCGGCCGCTGAACCGGACGCCGAGGCAGCTCCAGACGAAACGGCGTCTGCGGACGACGCCGACGTTGAAGTTGACGGATCCGCAGACAATAACGACGAGGGTGACAGCGCGGACAGCGCTGGCGCGTAATAAGGAGGACACATGTCAACTACTGAAAAGTGGATTGAAGAGCTCAAGGGCATCACAGTGCTCGAGCTTGCAGATCGAATCAAGGCGCTTGAAGAAGAATTCGGCGTTTCAGCAACAGCAGTTGCCGCAGCAGCACCAGCAGCAGGTGGAGCCGGTGGCGGCGAGGCAGAAGCCGAGGAGGGTGGCACGGTAGACGTGATCCTCACCGGTGGCGGCGAGAAGAAGATCCAGGTCATCAAGGTTGTCCGTGCGGCAACTGGACTTGGTCTCAAGGAAGCAAAGGCAGTTGTTGATGACGCACCACAGCCTGTCAAGGAAGGCATTGAGCGAGCAGACGCAGAGAAGCTCAAGGCTGAAATTGAAGAGGCCGGCGGAACCGCAGAGCTTAAATAACTCTGGCTTTAGAGGCAGGCCAGCTCGAAAGGTGCTACTTTTGAGTTGGTCTGCCGATAGCCGCAGCCATCCAAGCAGTGTCCGGTGCGTAACCCGTACTGGACCGGATGGGGTCCGTGAGTGCTGACTTACCCGCAAAACGGGTGTTTTTTCTTCTGTTAATTCCAGCGGAAGCGCACAGTTTGCGCTCCGTACTCTCATAATCTTCACGCCCGAGGAGGCAGCCAAGTTGGCTTCAGTCG
>JAPLCH010000021.1:1546-2582 GCA_026392325.1 Solirubrobacterales bacterium
CCAAACCTCATTGATGTCCAAAAGAAGACCTTCTTTAACTGGCTGGTAAAGCCAGAAGCAGGCGGCGGACTCTTCGAAACCATCAGGGACATCTCCCCGATCGAGTCGTATGACGGCTCTCTCGCGGTTGAGTTCGGCGACTTCCGCTTTGGCGACGCTCCAGAGACAATTGCTGAGTGCCGCAAGGCCTCAAAGACATACTTCCGCCCACTCTCAGTTGACGTTCGTTTCGTCGACACGGAGACCGGCGAGATTCGCGAGCAGGAAGTCTTCATGGGCGAGTTCCCATGGATGACACCACGCGGAACATTCATCATCAACGGCACCGAGCGTGTCGTCGTCACCCAGCTCGTCCGTTCGCCGGGCGCATATGTGATGGAGCCGAAGGACCCGGAGAAGCAGATGTTCATCGCGAACCTCATGCCTTCACGTGGATCTTGGCTTGAACTGGAGATCGACAAGAAGGGCAAGGTCTTTGTCCGCATCGACCGCAAGCGCAAGCTTCCCGTCTCCGTCCTCCTTCGCGCAATGGGTCACTCCATTGACGAACAGATCCTGAAGCTCACTTCCAACTCCCTGTACGTCCGTAACACGCTCGAGGGCGACACGGTTGGACATCCGGACTGGACCGAGCGCGCTTCCGAATGGGTCAAGACCCGCGGCGGCAAGGACAAGAGCATTGTCGGCCTCAAGCATCTCGTTGACGAGCTTGCCGGAGCTGACAAGCCAGGAGCCCAGTGGTCAGCAGCTACCAGCCTTGAGTTCACTGCGAAGGCAACAGCCCTTGAAGAGACAGTGCTTGTTGAAGTACAGGAGGCCACGACCGGCCTCGAGGCAACACGCTCAGAGATCAAGAAGGCCCGCAACGACCTGAAGAAGGCTGGCAAGGACGCAGCTCAGGCCAGCGAGATCCAGAAGGCGATCGAAACCCTTGAGGTGGACGAGAACAAGCTCGAGGCACGCATTGCGACCCTTGAAGAGGACCTTGTGATTATTGGCGAGCCACGCCAAATCCGCGAAGACGCCCTCATTGAGC
>JAPLCH010000102.1 GCA_026392325.1 Solirubrobacterales bacterium
CTTGACGACCGTTCTGAGCCATGCGGCTGCGGTCAGTGGATCAAGCGAGTCCGCTCTTCTGATCAGAATCTCAAAGGAGCGCTGGCAGGCATCATGGGCATCATCCGAGCAGACGCTGTACCGGCTCGCTATTGAAAGAAGACGTGAGAGTTCAGTGGCAACAAGCATTTCGACCAGGTCCGCGCCGGTGGCAGCATCCACGCCCCGCTTGGGCCCGGGTGCGGGTCCGCTTACTCGCCGCGAGAGTCTGCGGGGCTCTTGCCGCCCTCTGCCAGTGTTCACTTCGGGTGCTGTTCTGTGTGTATGGATGCGCATCGTCTTGCCCTCCCGAACACGGGTAGGGGTCGTCTCCTGACAGTTCGCCCCCGGTGGGGGCGGAAGGGGTTTGAAAGTCCCGCAAATAGCGGGCTTTTCACTCGGTTTGTGTGCGGCGGACCCGACGGCATCAAGCCCTGGCGAAATCTGAACCCTCAACTACCGGGTTCGGTGATTACAACCCCCAAAACCGGCAAAAGGTGCGCTTCAGAACTCCCCCGTGAGTGCGGACATCCGCAACGTTCGGAAGGATCAGGCCGGAAGAACTGCGGCCTGAAGCTCAACGGGCAACTTGAACCCTTGGGACCTTGCGCGCTCGGCACCGGCCCGGATCTCCTTCTCAAGGTCATGGAGATACTGCTCAAAATCGACCTGCATCGTGTGTCGCTTGCTCTTCACGTAACGCTTGAACATCTCCTGCCGTTCACGGGCGATGTCCGCGTCCATCTCTGACCGTGTTGGCAGGGCGTACTCCCCGCGGAGGTAACTCGCAATCCATCTTCCCTGTGCCTCTGAAAGAGGCATAACTGCACCAAGAGGCTGCAGGAGACCAACGAAGAACACATTGGGAACATCTTCCTTGAACACCCGCCTGAAGAGGGGGAGGTCATTGTCTGGCGCTGAAATCAAGTCGTCATCAAAGAAGGGGAAGCTGACCTTGTACCCGGTGCAGTAAACGATCACGTCCGCCTCAACTTCAGTGCCGTCCTCAAAAAGAACCGTGTTGCCCTTGAGCTCAGAGATATTGGGCTTGACCTCGACCGACCCGTGCGTAATGCGCGAAAGGATGTGGTCAGAAATCGTCGGGTGTGCGTCGCCGATCCTGTGCGCGCATCACCGTCTGCATGAACTTCTGGCGAATTCGGTACGGAACCCTGGGATCGTTCTTGAGAACCTGGTCAAGCGGCTTGCCAAAGATGTACTTGGGAATGATGTGTGCCCCACGACGGGCTGACAGGTAGACCTTGTCAGAAACGTAGCTCCCCTCGACAGCAATATCCATGGCGCTATTCCCCATCCCCACGACGACGACCCTCTTGCCGCGGATGTCCTCTGAGCTTGTGTAGGAGTGGGCATGAATTTCCTTGCCATCGAAGCGCCCAGGGAATGAGGGCTCTGGCCAGCGCGGATCCCAGTGATGACCGTTTGCCACAATCAAGGCGTCGTAGCGATCTACATTCCCATTGGAATCAATAATGGTCCAAGTGCCGTCATCAGCCAGCTCGGCTCTCGCTACTGCCGACTGGAAGCGGATCCTGTCGCGAAGTCCAAAGTTATCCACGTAGTCATTGAAGTACGTCGCGATGTGGCTGTGGTGAGGGAAGTCCGGAAACGACTTAGGCATCGGGTAATCCGAGTACTCCATCCGCTCTCGCGAAGTGTTGATGTGGAGCGACTTGTAAGAGGCGCTCATTCCATTGCTGTTACCAAACACCCAGTTGCCGCCGACACGGTCGGATGCCTCGTGACAAGTGACATCAAAGCCGCGACCAACCAGCGCCT
>JAPLCH010000006.1:0-2498 GCA_026392325.1 Solirubrobacterales bacterium
GCCTAAGTCCAAGTGAGACCATCCCCTCAGCGATGTTCGCTCCCTCGTAACGGTCGAAAATCTCAACTGATTCAAGGTTGGCTGCCCCGGCTCCGCGAGCGATTGCAGCAACACTCGCTGATGTGACATCAGCAGAGATGACTACCGCAAGGTCCTGTTCTACTGCCGGCTGCTGCGAGTACGGATGGAAATGAATTGTTTCTGGTGTGGAGACAACAATCGACTCGAGACTGAGCTCAAAGACAACGACCCCTTCTAGCCCCCATTCCTTTGCCACGAGGGGATGAAGCTCCCCCGCCCATCCGGCAGGAGATCCATCAACCAGAACGGTTCCGGACCTTCCTGGGTGCAGGAATGGCTCTGGCTCATCTGAACCAATGAGTTCCCATTGGCAGTGGAGGGAGTCAAGTACGGAGCTGAGAACCCCAACGCCAGCGTGGATATCGACCTCAGCTGGGTTGGCGTTCCGCCAGTCAGCGGGCTGTCCTGATCCTGCTAGCAGCCCAGCGACATGCTGTGGCTCCCGAGCAAGCGGGCCTTCCGACTGGAGAAATACGGGTCCAGTTTCAAACAGCCGGATCGAGCCAACGCCCCTGGATGCGTTTGACCCAGCCGCGTCAAGCAGAGAGCCCAGAAGCGTCGTCCGCATCACGGATTCTTCAACACTCATCGGGTTCCGAAGGGTCACAGCAATCCGTCTTGGGTCGTCCGCAGGCAGCCGCAGCTTGTCCCACAAAGAAGGCGAGGAGAAATTCCAGCCGGCGATCTCCCACATACCAGCGCCCGCTAGCGAGTCAGCAACCTGCCTCCGGATCCGCTGGGATCTAGTCAGGCGCCCGCCTCCAGAACCCCCACCAGGAAGGGTTGCTGGCACGGCATGCAGCCCGTCTATCCGGGCGATTTCCTCAATCAGGTCAACGTCGCGGCTGACATCAAGCCGGTCCGGTGGAACGGTGACGCTGAGCATTCCCCCATTTTCCGAGACCGCAAAACCGAGGCGTTCGAGAGGCAGCCCTGCCTTCTCGGCAGAGAATGGCGACCCCATGATCGATGACAACTTTTCGATGGAGAGATCAACCTCAACGGCGCTCGGGAGATCTCCGACTGCCACGGTTCCCGACCGGGGTGCGACGCCGAATATTCGTTCAAAGAGTTGAGACGCGAAAGCCTGGCCACGATCGGCTTGCACCGGGGCAAGTCCCTTTTCGAACCGTCCCGAGGCTTCACTGCGCAACGCCAGCCTGCCAGATGTCCGATTGATGGTTGGCCCGTTCCAAACTGCCGCTTCGAGAAGCACTCGGGTAGTCGTCTCTGAAACCTCAGACCGGGCTCCGCCCATCACGCCGGCAATCGACGTCGGCCCGGTGGAATCACAGATGACTGGTTCGCCCGCCTTGAGGGTCCGGGTCACGCCATCAAGCGTCTCGACCGTCTCGCCATTCGACGCGGCACGCACTGTCAGCTGGGCACCCTCGATCCGGTCCAGGTCAAAGGCGTGAAGTGGCTCCCCGACAACAAGCATCGTGTAGTTCGTGATGTCAACCACAGGTGAAATCGGACGGATTCCGCCGGCCGTCAGGTGCGCTCGAATATCAGCCGGCGTCTGTGCAGATGTGACACCTTCGTAAATCCGCGCAGTAAACCGGGGGCAGATCTCCGCAGACTCAACCTCAACAGCAATGCCATCAAGCTCACCAGCAGAGCCCAGATCAGACGCCCATGGCTCAGGAGCCAATGCCGCGCCAGTTGCAGCATGGAGCTCTCGAGCAACACCGTAGACGCCCAGACAATCAGGACGATTCGGGGTTATCTCCAGTTCCAAGACGATCTCTCCGAGCGGGAGGACCTCCCCGAGTGGAGTGCCAGGAACCAGCGTCTCATCCTCAAGAACCATGATTCCCGCTGCCCCTTGTCCAAGGCCAAGCTCTTCCTCGGAGCAAATCATCCCTTCGGACTTGACGCCACGCAGCTTCGCCGATTTGATCTTCATGCCGCTGGGCATTACCGCTCCAGGAAGGGCAACGGCGACGGTCTGTCCAAGTGCAACATTCGGAGCGCCGCAGACAATTGCTGTGGGCTCTTCATGTCCAACATCAACTGAACAGACACGCAGCCGATCGGCGTCTGGATGGGGCTCAGCAGCGAGCACACGACCAACAACGAAGCCGGTGGAGTCTGCAACTCCAAGAGTTGTGACCCGTTCAACCTCCGTGCCCGACAGGGCAAGCACCGATGAGATTTCCTCAGGGGAAAGCCCGGGATCACAGAAGCTGAGAAGGAGGGAGAGTGGAACGCGCATCAGCTGAACTGCTCCAGGAACCTGATGTCATTGTCGTATAGAAGCCGAAGGTCGGGAACGGAGTGTTTAAGCATTGCTATCCGCTCTATCCCAAGGCCAAACGCGAACCCTTGAACCTTCTCTGGGTCGTACTCTGGCTGCGCGTCAGAAACGCTTGCGAAAACATTCGGATCGATCATTCCGGCACCCAGGATCTCAA
>JAPLCH010000006.1:2527-5089 GCA_026392325.1 Solirubrobacterales bacterium
CCTCCGGCAGGTGCGACGCCAGCCGAGCATGCGAAGCATGAAACATCCCCTTCAACGCTTGGTTCAGTGAACGGAAAGAAGTGCGGCCGCAGCCGGATCTCACGCTCATCCCCGAAGATGGCCCGAGCGAAGGCGAGAAGAGTGCCCTTCAGATCTGCGAGAGAGATTCCCTCATCAACAGCAAGTCCCTCTATCTGATGGAACTGCGGGGTGTGAGTCGCGTCGTCATCCCTGCGATAAACCGTCCCAGGAGCGATCACATAGAGCGGCGGCGGCGTCTTGAGCATTGATCGAACTTGGACAGGTGATGTGTGCGTCCGCAGAAGCACCTCGTCGTTTACATAGAAAGTGTCGGTCTCTGACCTCGCCGGGTGATGGGGGTCATGGTTGAGGGAATCGAAGTTGTAAGAAACAAGCTCGACCTCAGGCCCTTCCGCGATCGAATAGCCAAGTCCGAGGAAGACATCCTCTATCTCACGCATGGTCCGGGTCAAGAGGTGGATTCCTCCTGGAAACTGCGCGGGACTCGCTGGAAGTGTCACATCGGTGCGGTCAGTGACGAGCCTTGATGCAAGCTCTGTGGCCTCAATGGCTCCAAGCTTGGTCTCAAGCTGCTGCTCAAGTTCGACCCGAGCCTGATTTGCAGCCTTGCCTGCCTCGCCCCGCTGTTCAGCTGGGAGTTCTCTCACTCCCCGCAGAAGATTTGGAAGTTCGGCCTTCCGGCCCAACCACTTGACCCGAAGATCCTCAAGCTCAACTGACGTGGTGGCGGAATCTATCTCCCCGGCACTTTCCGCCAGAATTTCCTCAATCCGTTTGATCATGAGGATTGGATCCTATTGACGGCGTACATGGCAATGGAACAGGCGACCGCCGCATTGAGCGATTCTGCGCCTCCTGGCATCGGAATTGACCAGGTTAAGTCGCACAGCTCAAGGGTGCTCGACGACAGCCCGAGCCGCTCAGCTCCGAGAATCAGCACCACATCCTCATCAGGGAGCGTCGACGTCACAGACGCTCCGCCAACCAACCCCACCTTGACGCCAGGTAGATCCTCTATCGCTGCTCCGACAACCAAAGGAACCGCAAACACCGAGCCCATGCTGGCCCTCACAGACTTCGGGTTGTACGGATCAGCTGTCTGATCGCCAAACGACACTGCGGTTGCTCCAAAGGCGTGGGCGGACCGGATGAGCGTTCCCACATTCCCCGGGTCACGCAACCCCTCAAGGTGAATGATCATTCCGGCGGCCGGGGTGTCCACAAAGTGCCTCTCAAACACAGAGATGATCCGGGTGCCCGAGCCGAGAGCAGAGACTGAGTCAAGCAATTCAGCCTGAACCTCATCCCCCTCCAGCCCACTGCCTTCCCGGACGAGTGTGTGCACCGCATTCCACCCGCTCGCACTGGCTACAGAGGCGAGATCTTCGCCCTCTGCCACAAACAGCTCCGACCGACTCCGGGCATGGCTCGACTGAAGTCTTCTGACTTCCTTGATTGCGGGGTTGTCTGAACTGGTGATCATGGGATTAAAAAAGGCGCCGTCCCTTTGGGATCGGCGCCCTGGCTGGCGTCCCGGCGGCTGTGACGCGAGGCGTCAGGCGTCGAGAGCCTCCTGGGCGCGGCTTGCAAATCGTGAAAATGCCTGTGGGTCGCGAACTGCGAGATCAGCAAGGATCTTACGATCAACCTCAATCCCAGCGAGGGAAAGACCGTGAATCAAGTTTCCGTAGGTCATTCCGTTTTCGCGTGCGGCTGCGTTGATACGAATGATCCAGAGCCTTCTGAAGTCGCGCTTACGGTTACGACGGTCGCGGTAACTGTACGAATCGGCCTTTGTAAGGGCTTCCTTCGCTGTGCGGTAGTGGGAGTGCGCGTCTCCGCGAAAACCCTTCGCCTCTTCAAGTACTGAACGCCGCTTCTTCTTGGCGTGAACTGAGCGCTTGACGCGGCTCATCGACCAGCGCCTCCAAGCAACCGCTTGATCCGCGGAGCATCGCTGTCAGAAATCACTGCGTCAGTGCCGAGGTGGCGCTTCCGCTTCTGGGACTTCTTTTCACGAATGTGGCTCGTGTTGGCGTGACGACCACGGACCTTGCCCGTGCCGGTCAGCTTGAACCGCTTCTTGGTTCCTGAATGTGACTTCATCTTCGGCATTGAGGATGTAGTCAATCAGAATCGGCCGCGGACGGCTCAGCTGACGAATCCGTGCCGTCTGGCTCGGCTGTTTCAACTGCAACGACTTCAGGTGTTTCTTCCACTGTTTCCGGGGCATCCGGGGCCTGGACTTCGACCGGAACAGCTTCCTCTACGGGCGCAGTTTCCGTTGCGGCCCCATCCTTCGCAACGCGCTCGGCGTTCGCAAGCTCTGCAATAAGCGCCTTGGACGGGGCAATCATCATGGTCATATTCCGGCCGTCCTGGAGCGGTGACTGCTCGACTACGGCAAGTTCAACAAGTTCTTCTGCAATGCGCTCGAGTAGCGCCCGACCGCGGTCAGGGTGAGCCATTTCGCGGCCACGGAACATGATTGTGATCTTGACGTTGTCCTTGTGGCGGAGG
>JAPLCH010000006.1:5105-7553 GCA_026392325.1 Solirubrobacterales bacterium
TGGGACGGAACTTGATTTCACGCACGACAATGGTCTGCTGGTGCTTACGCGCGGCCTTGACCTTCTGGGCCTGCTCATATTTGTACTTCGAGTAGTCGAGAACACGGCAGACAGGAGGCTTGGAGTCCGGGGCAACCTCAACAAGGTCAAGGTCGTGCTCCTGGGCGAACGCGAGGGCATCCGGAGTCTTCATCAGCCCAACCTGCTCGCCGTCAGGCCCGATGAGCCGAACCTCGGGTACGCGAATACGCTCGTTGATCCGAGTGTCATCACGGTCCGGCATCCGCCGGTCGAACCTCTTCGGAACCGCCACTAGGCGTTCGGACCGGAGGTCACTGAGATGCTTGGATTTCTGAGACTGCGTTCTTCAACATTGATCAGCATAACAGCGGCGGGACTTCAGGCGGTCCGGTCTTGAACGCGTTGGTTCAAACGCTCCAGCAGACCGGCGACCGTCTCGGCCCCTTCGTCACCGCTCCCGCGCTCTCGCACCGACACTTCACCTGACTCAACTTCACGGTCTCCCACAATCAGCATGACCGGAGTCTTGGCCAGCTCTGCCTCCCTGATCCGTCGGCCGATGGACTCCGAACGAGTGTCTGCCTCTACGCTGAGCCCACCCGCCCGCAGCTCGGCTGCAACCTCTTCGGCGAACGGAGAGTGCCTGTCAGCAACGGGAAGTACCTGGACCTGCACCGGAGCCAGCCAGAACGGCAGTGCGCCCGCGTAGTGCTCAATGAGAATGCCAATGAACCGTTCGTACGACCCCATTAGCGCACGGTGGATCATTACGGGACGGTGGTCGGCGTTGTCTGCTCCGGCGTAGCTCAGGTCAAATCTCTCCGGCATCGAGTAGTCAAGCTGGACCGTGCCAAGTTGCCACGACCGACCCAACGAGTCTGTGATGTGGAGGTCGATCTTGGGACCGTAGAACGCTCCGTCTCCCTCGTTGACGACATATTCGTGTCCTCCCGAGTCAAGCGCCGAGCTGAGGGCTGCCTCAGCCCTGTCCCAGAGCTCGTCATCACCAAGCCGCTGCTCAGGTCGAGTGGAAAGCTCAAGCTTTGGCTCAAGGCCGAACAGTCGATACGTGGCGAAGGCAAATTCAAGACAGGCAGCAACCTCATCCTGAATCTGCTCATCGGTACAAAAGATGTGCGCATCGTCTTGGCAGAAGTGCCTGACTCTGAGGAGCCCGTGAAGGGTCCCTGACGGTTCGTTCCGGTGAAGCAGGCCCGGCTCCGAATATCTGACCGGGAGGTCACGGTAGGACCACTGCTGTGCCCCAAAGAGATGTGCGTGTCCGGGACAGTTCATCGGCTTAAGGCCCATCTGGTGATCTTCGGACTCGGTCAGGAACATGTTCTCCCGATATTTGTCCCAGTGTCCCGACAGTCGCCAGAGCTCGGCGTCATAAAGCTGCGGAGTCTTCACCTCTTGATATCCCCGGGGCTCGCCCATCTCCCGGCTGAGGGAAACGAGTTCGTTGAAGAGCTTCGTGCCTTTCGGAAGCCAGAATGCAGAACCAGGTGAGACCTCGCTGAACCGAAAGAGGCCGAGCTCACGACCAAGTTTTCTGTGATCCCGGGCCTTGGCTTGCTCAAGGAGCTCGAGGTGCTCTTCCAGATCCTTCCTTGAAAGAAACGCCGTCCCGTAGATGCGGGTCAGCATTGTGCGCGTGCTGTCACCCCGCCAGTAGGCGCCGGCAACTGACTGAAGCGCGAACGCCTTTATGCGCCCTGTTGCAGGAGCATGCGGCCCCCTGCAGAGATCAACAAAGTCGCCATTGCGGTAAAGCGAAACGGTCTGGGCTCCCTCATTGGTGATGAGGTCCTCAATCAGTTCAACTTTGTAGTCCTCCCCCAGCTCTCTGAATCTGACGAGAGCATCTTCCACGCTGAGCTCACTGCGCTCGAATGGCTCAGCCGCTTTGACATGGACCTTCATCCGCTCTTCAATGCGGGGGAGGTCGTCCTCAGAGAGTGTCACACCATCGGGGAATTCAAAGTCGTAGTAGAAGCCGTTTTCAATGGCGGGACCGATTGAGACCTTGGTCCCTGGGAAGAGGTCAATCACAGCTGTCGCGAGGACATGGGCAGCGTCATGGCGGATCAGGTCAAGTGCCTCATCGCTCTTCTCCGTGATGATCGAAATTGTGGCTCCGTCAGGAAGTTCACGCGAAAGGTCGCGGATCTCACCGTTGACTGTGATGGCCAATGCCGCCTTCGCAAGGCCGGGGCCAATGGCCAAAGCTGCATCGGCGCCTGTTGCCTCAGAGTCAAGCTCAAGGACCTTTCCATCGGGAAGAGTTACGTTCATTGATGTTGGATGCTAACCGGGAACGCCTTGGTGCCCAGTTGCGCCGCTCAACCGACGGAGTTCTGCATCGAGCGCGGCACGCGCTGAGTCACTCTCCGCCTGACCTGGAAGCTTGTGACGCGGGCGGAT
>JAPLCH010000164.1 GCA_026392325.1 Solirubrobacterales bacterium
GGGACATGAGAATCTTTTCCGGGATCCAGCCAACTGGGCAGAAGCATCTGGGCAACCTGATCGGCGCCATCGATCAGTACGTCGCGGGCCAGGACCGGGGAGAAGGGCTCTATTGCATAGTTGACCTTCATGCGACCACAGTCTCCTATGACCCCAAGGAGCTTCGAGAACGCACTTATGACACTGCCGCGGTGCTTCTTGCCGCAGGCCTCGATCCGGAACGATGCGTCTTCTTCAGGCAGGGCGATGTGATGGAGCACACCGAACTCTGTTGGCTCCTCTGCTCTGTCACATCATGGGGAGATCTGAACCGGATGCACCAGTTCAAGGAGAAGGCAGGGACGGAGCGTGAGCTTGTCAGCGCCGGCCTGTTCTTCTATCCCGTGCTTCAAGCGGCCGATGTCCTTGCATATCGCGCGACTGAGGTTCCCGTTGGAGATGACCAGCGGCAGCACATTGAGCTGATGAGGGACATCGCGGAGCGCTTCAATTCCCGTTTCGGCAAGACGCTTGTCGTACCGGAACACCGGATACCCGAGGTTGGCGCGCGGATAATGGATCTTCAGAACCCGACGGTCAAGATGTCAACCTCAGCGGGTTCAGAGCAGGGGCGTGTCCATGTGATGGACGAGCCGGCAAAGATCCTCAAGAAGTTCCGGTCGGCAGTGACCGATTCCGGAGATGAAGTTCGTCGCGGGGAGGGCAAGGAAGGGATTGCCAACCTGATCGATATCTACGCCGCCGTGACAGGGAAGACACCTGACGAAGTTGAGGTTGAGTTCAGGGATTCTCGCTATGGGGACTTCAAGACCGCTGTAGCTGAGGCAGTCATCGAGAGGGTTGCTCCAATTCAGGAGCGTTACCTTGAGTTGCGACCTGACGAGGCCGCGCTGGAGGCCGCGTTCACGCTTGGAGCCCAAAAAGCCCAGCTAATCGCCACTAAGACGCTTTCTGACGTGAGAGAAGCAATGGGCGTCGGCCCAAGAGCCTGAAAAGCCGTCGGGGCGCGTCGGTAGCGTCCACGTTGTGAGAGCCGCAGATCTAGACCTCGACATTGAGGTATTCACAGGTCCCTTTGACCTTCTCCTGACGCTCGTCCTGAGGGATGAGATTGACCTGCTCGAGGTTGATCTGGCCGGGATTGTTCTTTCGTACATCGATCATCTTGAGCTCCGGGGTGAAATGGACCTTGAGGTTGCAACTGAGTTCTTGGTTCTAATTGCATCCCTTCTGGAACTCAAGAGTCGCCTTCTGCTTCCAGGGGAGGAGACGGAAGAACTTGAACTTGATGCCGGCGAAGCCGCCGAAGAGCTATTTGAGCGGCTGATGGCTCAGCATCGCAACCGCGGGGCCTCCGAATGGCTGCGCGAGCTGCTCAACCAACAGGCAGGCTTCCGCTTCCGGAGTGCTGCTCTCCCGGCCTACCTCCGCCGGGCCTCACTCGACCATGCGAAGAAGGCTTACGAGCCTTCCAGGCTTGGAGAGGCAATTGGGAGTCTCCTCACTCCGCCACCGAAGATTCAGGTTGGGCACCTTCACCGGCCCCAGATCACCGTTGCCGAGCGGCTCACAACACTTCGCACCTTGCTTTCGCGCGGCGCCTTTGATTTTGAGCGGGCAGTCAGCGGGGCCGACCGGGTCACGGTTGCCGTCACTCTGTGGGCTCTGCTTGAGATGTACCGACAAGGTGAGGCCACATGGACCCAGACCGAGCCCTTTGGACCGATTCTGGTCGCTGCCAGCAGCGCTGATCGCTGGTCGGCTGAGCATGATCCGGCCTTGATGAGTGCTTCAAGCCAAGCCGCATGAGCGAACTGGACCCGCTCGCACGCAATCTGGAGGCGCTCCTCTTCCTCACACCAGAGCCGCTTGATGCCAAGGGGCTCGCTGAAGCCTGTGAGTCTGAGCTAGAAGAGGTAGAGGAACAACTCCGCCTGATGGCCAAGGCATCTGTTGAGGACGGCCGCGGGATCCTCCTGCGCGAAGTCGCGGGAGGGTGGGCTCTCTCGAGCAACCCCGAAGCCGAGGATGCCGCCCGACGGATGTTCGCGAGCCCAAGGACTCCACCACTGACCCCTGCCCAAGCTGAGACCTTGGCAATCGTCGCCTATCTTCAGCCCGTCTCCCGCCCTGAAATTGCGAGGATCAGGGGCGTCAACGCGGAGTCTGCCGCGGCAACCCTGCTTGAGCGCGGAGTGATTGAAGAATCTGGCCGGTCACCTTTCGGTGCTGTTCTGTACCGGACGAGTGATCTCTTCCTGCGGTTGTTCGGCCTGAAGTCGCTTGAGGATCTTCCTGACATCGGAGCCTGGGATCCAGCCCCAGAGGTTGAAGAGGCACTCAGGGAGAGGCTCCTCAAGGTAGGCGGCGAGCGGTCCGGTGAGTCGACAACAGAGGAACTTTCTGGCCAGCCGGAGCCGTCAAACGGCCAAGGAGATGATGAGGCCCCAACGGAGGCCCCGGATCATGCCTCAGGCGAAGAACTCTCCACGGATATTGAGGATGACTCGAGCTCGACTGTCGAATCCGGATCGGAACTGGATGAGGATGTTCCAGCGTCACCAGTCGTGTCCTTGGCGCCAGCGCCAGATTCGGACTCCTCCGAGGTTGACTCGGACTGATCAAGCTGGTTTGGCTGTGCGGCGAGCTGTCCGCAGGCCGCCGCGATGTCTTGCCCCCGTGTGAGACGAACCGTCGCGGTAAGGCCTCGTCCGTTGAGAATCCCGGCAAATGTTTCGATCGTGTCCCTGTCGGATCAGGTTGACCTTGTAGTGCTTGGAGTCAAGGAGCTCGGCGAGCTCAACGGCCGTTTCCGGGCTGTCATTGACCCCCTTCAGCATCACGTACTCAATGAAGACCCTGCGCCGGAGAGTCCTGGCATGCTCGTCGCAGGCGTCCATGACCTCCTCGATCGGGTACTTGTCGTTGACAGGCATGATCCTTGAGCGGAGCTTGTCATTCGGCGCGTGGAGTGAAAGCGCAAGCCGCATGGGGCGGGCAATTTCGGTCATACGTCGGATTCCGGGAACCCAGCCAACA
>JAPLCH010000022.1:0-2198 GCA_026392325.1 Solirubrobacterales bacterium
CAGCGGCAAGAACCTCAATCACCTCGTCCGGAAGCGTCTGGGTCAACGTTGCCATCTCACCCAATGCCATCAGCTGCTTGATCACGTCTGGAACCGGAACACCGAGATACTCGGAAACGTCCTTCACGGTGGCGCCTGAATTCACCCGGATCACGTCTGTCTTGGCCTCTGCTGGCTTCTCGGCCTCAGCAAAAACTTCCTCGTAAGACCGTCGGCGTCCGCCTCTTCTGCGGGGACGTCGGCCACCTGGGCCGCCTTGCTGCGGTCCTCCTGCTGCGGGACGACGGTTCGCCTGAGAGTCAATTACGACCCTCCGCTTACCTGGGCCGCCTGCAGCATCGGCCTCGGCGCTGTCTCTTGTCGCCCGCTGCGCGCCATCATCCTTGGCATTGCCGGCTGCTTGAGGCTTGGGCTTATCTGTTTTGGCCGCCTGAACGGGAGGCTGCTTGGCTGGAGCTGGGGCCTGAACTGGCTCCTTCTTGGCGACTGGCGGCTTCTTTGGAGCAGGCTTCGCTGCTGGAGGCGCAATACCCATGACGGCGGCCTTGGCGTCGGCTTCATCAACTGATGAGGCCGCTGCTTTGGCAACTATCCCGGCAGCATTGAGCTGCGCAAGCAATTCCTTGCTCGAAATGCCCATGTCCTTTGCGATTTCGTGTACGCGCTTCTTAGCCATTGATCTGCCAGTCTAGTTGCCTATTCGGAATCACCCGAAAGAGACGTGTTTGCTGTGACGAGATGATGTCTACTCGCCTGTCTCTTCGGAGTTCTCATTTGTTGACTCATCGGCGGGTGCTTCAGCTGACTCTGCTGACTCAAGAGGCGAGTCCAACGGTGCTTCAGCCTCCTCCGCTGCAGCTGGCTCCGACTCAACCTCGGCCTCCACAGGAGCTTCGGCGACGTCAGCAGACTCGGCTGCCTCAACTGGAGCCTCAATTGCCTCAGCTACTACGACAATCGCGTCTTCCTCTGGAGCAACAACTTCGGCTTCAACAGGTTCCGGAAGTGGCTGTCCGCCAGCTGCCTCATATGCCTGATGGGCATCAAGACCGCAGAAGCGTGATCCCTCGATGGGAGCGTTGGGACAACGACGGCCGTTGGAGAGGACTGCTGCGCAGCGTGTCTGCGTTTCCTCTTCCTGAGTTGTGCTGCCTGGGACAGTTTCTTCCTTGGCAAACTCAGTTTCAGACCTGATGTCAATACGCCAGCCCGTAAGCCGTGCGGCAAGCCTTGCATTCTGTCCGGAGCGACCAATTGCGAGCGCAAGCTGGTCATCGGGAACAATCACAGTCGCCTGCTTCTCAACGTCGTCCACCAGCACCTCGCGAACGCGAGCAGGTGAGAGTGCCTTTGCCACAAACCGGGCAGGCTCCTCGTTGAAGGGAATGATGTCGATCTTCTCGCCTCGGAGCTCGGAAACAACCATGCGGACTCTCGAGCCTCTTGGGCCAACACACGCACCGACGGGATCTACCCCGTCAGCATGAGAGATAACAGCGATCTTCGAGCGGTAACCAGGCTCTCTTGCCACCTCAGTGATTTCTACAAGTCCGTCTGCCATCTCTGGAACCTCAAGCTCAAAGAGAGCCTTGATGAGTGCTGGATCCCTGCGGGAAACGATGATGCTCGGTCCCTTCGGTGAAGAGGAAACCTCCTTGATGATCGCCTTGATGCGCTGGGCGTTGTCGTACCGCTCGCCTTCAACCTGTTCGGATCGAGGCAAGAGAGCTTCAGTCTGTTCATTGAGGCGCACAAGGGTGTAGCGGCTGTCGGTCTGCTGGATGACTCCGTTGATCAGCTCTCCCACACGGTCCTTGTACTCGTCAAACGTGAGCTCACGCTCAGCTTCACGAACGCGCTGCAGGAGAACTTGCTTGGCTGTCACTGCGGCAATACGACCAAAGTTCTCGGGAGTGACGTCAACTTCTTCAATCCGGTCCATGTGAGCCCGGACCTTCTCAAGGTCAAGCTCGGGAGCGGCTGGCTCTCGTGCCTCGCCGGTCTCTGGATCAATGTTTGGCTCGTTGTCCTCTTCAACTTCGCTCAGAACAAGCGGAACAATGTCTTCAGGAATAAGGAGCTGCCAAACGACGAAGTCGCCCGTGTCATCGTTGATTTCAACCCGCGCGTACTCGGCGGAGTCGGAAGCCTTCTTGTAGGCAGACAACAACGCAGCCTCGAGTGCGTTGATAAGTGTC
>JAPLCH010000022.1:2256-5391 GCA_026392325.1 Solirubrobacterales bacterium
CGCCTTTTCGTCTGAAATGGCTCCGATTGCGTCAATGATTTCCTTGGACATTTGTGACCTCCGCTCTAAGCGGCCGCGACGAGATTCGCGCGACCTATGGCCGAATATGGAAGTGAGAGTCGCTCGTCGCCTGAGGCGACGGTGACGGACTCGTCGTCGGCTTCGACGATCTCACCACTGATTGTTTTGGTGCCGCTCGGTTCGAGCGGCCGGGAAAGTTTGAGTTTGGCTGTTCGTCCAGCAAAGCGCTGAAAGTGCTCTGGGCGTGTAAGTGGACGCTCCGACCCTGGGGAGGAAACCTCAAGTGCATGAGTCTCACGAAGACCCTCAAGAAGTTCTGTGACCAGTTCGCAGTGTCCGAGCGTCACCCCGTCAGGATGATCAATGTAGACACGAACACGACCCGCTCCGGGCGAGTCCACAAGGAGGACCTCTATTTCAGGCGCTCCGGAGGCTACAGCCTCATTGATTGTCTTTTCGATGTCTGGGTTCATAGTTGGGTCCTGAGAAACAAAGAACGGGCCATCGCCCGCTCTGTACTGCACAGCTCGCCTAAAAAACGTGGCGTCGAAAGCTTCATGCTGGATGGTAGCAGCGAGCCTTCTCCCGCTAACCTCGCGGGATGCTGACCGACAAAGCAATCAACACCGTTGGAGTGTTTCTCGACTCGCTCCCCCAGCCAGCCCGAGAGGTCGCCTACGGGGAATGGGGCCTCACGGTTGATTGTGCTGGGTGGCCGTTGGAGATGGGAATTGCCGTTCGCGATGGACTGCTGCGCTTTCAGGCCCTGGTTTGTGGCCCCGGCCAGCTTGAGAGCGAGGATCTCCTCTGGTGGAACCGTCGAATCCATCTGGTGCGCTTCAGCGCGACGCGATCGGGCGAGGTCTGGCTCTGCTGCGACATCCTTCCCGAGGCTGTGAATCCCAGGCAGCTGGATCGTGTGATGGGTCTTTTCGTCCTGACAGCATCCCAAGCGAGGGAAAAGATCCACGCGGAGTAGCGCGCTTAACTCGCCCTGAGCTCAGCGATCGCTTGGATGATTCTCCCGGCAACCGCTTGTTTGGTCTGCTTCTCCACAGCCGTCCGCCCCTCGGCAGTCAGCAGCGTCACCTCGTTCAGTTCCGAGTCAAAGCCAATCTCGGTGTTGGAAATGTCGTTGTAGACCATCAGGTCGACGCCCTTTGAGGCACGCTTGGCCTCAGCTCGGTCAACACCATTCCCAAACTCCGCTGCGAAACCTACGAGAGTCTGTCCCGGCGCACGTTCTGCAGCCAACCCTCTGAGAATGTCTCTTACTGGCTCCAAATCCAGAGACGGTGTTCCCTGTGACTTGTCAATCTTTCCCGACGGCACTCCGACCGGCCTGAAGTCCGCAACAGCTGCGGTCATGACAAGGACATCACATTGCCCAAAGGCAGAGGACGCCGCATTTTCCAATTCTTGGGCGGTCTCAACGCGGATAAGCGTCACACCACTCGGAATCTCAATGGCAACGTTGGCCGCCAAAAGAGTTACGTCTGCGCCCGCTTGCTTTGCGGCACGCGCGATTTCGACACCCATTTTTCCGCTGGAGCGGTTTCCGATGTAGCGAACACGGTCGATTGGTTCCCTTGTTCCTCCAGCCGTCACAAGCACCCGAAGACCAGCAAGTGCCTTTTCAGCGCCGGCCGCCGAGGCCTCCGCTGCGAAGAGGATCTCATGCGGTTCCACGAGCCGTCCAGTCCCCTCCTCTCCATGTGAGGCGAGCTGGCCTGCCCCAGGATCCAGAACCTCAAACTCCCTCGCACGAAGCGTCTTCACGTTCGCTTGGGTGGCTTCGTTGTCCCACATGAGACCGTTCATTGCCGGGGCGAGAATGACTTTGCATTGCGCTGCAAGTGCGCTGGTTGTAACAAGGTCCTCAGCTGAACCGGAGGCAAGTCGTGCCAGCGTGTTCGCCGTTGCCGGCGCCACCACATAAACATCGGCCCGCTCGATCAGAGCCAAGTGACTTATCGGGCTGTGGAGTCCTGGCTCCTCACCGGGCCACGATCCCTTCGAAGGGTCATCCTCAAACTCCGATGCCAGCACTGGTGCTCCAGTGATCGCTGCGAACGAGGCCCGTCCGACGAATCTCAGACTTGCTGGAGTCTGAATCACCCGAACGGAATGCCCAGCTTTCACCGCAAGTCGCGCGAACTCAAGCGCCTTGTACGCGGCAATCCCACCCGGCACACCAAGAAGGATCCTCATCTCAAACCGTGCCAGGCAAACACCCGGCGGACCCTCGGGTCAGTCAACTTCCTTGGGAGCATCGACGATGAGCTTGCCTTGAGCAATCTCCTCTAGAGCGATGGTGAGCTGGTTACGAGAGGTTGTCGAAACCATTGGAGGAACGTACTCCTCGTAGCTTCCTTCCCCAAGTGCGTGGTAGTAAGCGTTGATCTGTCGCGCACGCTTTGCAGCGGCGATGACCAATGCGTAATTGCTTGGCACGTGATCATGGAGAAGGTCCATGCGGGGGTTAATTGATTTGCTCATCTGCGGTGACTCTAGCGCAGCTTGCCTCGGACTGCCTGAACGAGCTCTGAGACTGCACTTTCAAGGTCATCATTGATAACGACCAAGTCAAACTCATCCTGAAGTGACAACTCTCGTTCCGCCTCTCCAAGCCGTCTCTCAATTTGCTCAGGGCTGTCGGTACCTCTCCCCACCAGCCGGCGGCGCAGCTCCTCTGGGCTGGGAGGCGAGATGAAGATCAAGATTGCATCGCTGACCCGATCACGCACCTGCTCGGCCCCTCTGGTCTCAATCTCGAGAACCACAGCTCTCGCCCCGTCAGCTCTGTTCTCGACCTCGTCGCGAAGAGTTCCATAGAGATTTCCGGCGTATTCAGCGCTCTCAAGAAACTGGTCAGACGCGCGGCGCTTTTCAAACTCTTCGCGCGACAGGAAGTGATATTCGACCCCATTGGTCTCTCCCTCCCTGGGACTTCGCGTCGTCGCCGAGACGGACTCCGGCAGTTGGAGTTCCTCAAGCAGACGCTGTTTGAGCGTCCCCTTACCTACTCCAGAGGGACCTGTGATCACCACAAGCTGAGTCACCATCACAGTGCTCTAGCGCGAAAGGAGAGAAACGAGCTCGCTGCGCTGGCGG
>JAPLCH010000083.1 GCA_026392325.1 Solirubrobacterales bacterium
CATCCTCAAATCCGGATTTCGAGCCATCTCCCTGACAACGAGGCTCCCTCCATCGCCACCGCCGATGATCAGGACATCCCGGTAGCCACGTTTGCTCCGGAAACCCGTCAGGCGACGCTCAAAGAACACGTGGACGGCAACTCGGACACCCATCAGTGCGAAGAGCGCCAGCAGAAGGAAGAGTGCCATCACACCGGCTGGCATGCCGACGGCTGCTCGAGTGCCGTTGGCAGCGGTTATCTCAACAGGGTGGATCAGAACAACTGCTCCCATGGTGACCACTGCGGCAACGACAATGCCGCGAACTAGCGCCTCATAGTCACGGCGACCAGTGAACCGAGTTTCCCGTCGATATACGCCCGCCAGCACAAGAAGCACCAGGGTTCCCCCGACAACCCATGGCAAGGTCGCATGGAACAAATGTTGGTAGCGCAAGGGAGTGCCGCTATCGAACCGCAGTTCGAAGGCGAACAGGTACGCCATTGCCACAAGGGCTGCATCCACGAGCATCTGCGGGACCGCATGCCGGTGAACGGGGAGTGTCCTACGCCCGTTGCGCATTGAAACGATCCTACTCCCGAACGCCTGTAGAGGACAACGGGCGCATCAGCAGCTGCAGGAACTCATCCGGATCACGGCGCACCCGTTGGAATGAGCTGTCCGCCTCCCTGCGCACCGGAATTGCCTGTTCCGGAGAGGTAAGTTGCCCAAGCTTGCCGGTCTTGACCAGATGCTCATCCACAGCTCCGAGCTTCCCCGCAAAAACCGTCAGTACCGGGGTGCCAAGTGCCACCGCTTCACGGTTCATCGTTCCCCCTGCCGAAATAACGAGGTCGGCCAGGGCGACCAGCGACTGGGCATCCACAGCCCCTTCGGGGATGATCAGCCCCGGAACTTCAGCAAGCTGCTCGCGCTGCTCCTCGGTCCTTGGAAGGACGACGGCCTGATGGTCTGAAAGAAGCTCGAGTGCACGACCGAACAGGTCATTCTCAAGTCGGTGGTAGAGCGCAACGACAGGGGGTGTCCGAACTACCGCCCAAGGCCGTGAAGTGTCAATTCCAAGCGATGCCGGAATTGAAGGATCCGGCTCAAAGTCAGACAGGTAGTACTCCTCCTTGAGGCCCGGGTACTGGTGCAACTTTCCTTTGGCCCCGAAGCGTTCCAACCGCTCTGCGGGAATCAGGTCGGGAACCACCACGCCGTTCGCCAGGTGGCAATTGACCTGATGCTGAACGGTGGCGAACTCATAGTCGAATGTGGTGCTGCACGGAATCCGAAGCAGCCACGAAGCGACCGTGATGTCGTTGGACCCGTGCCCAATCGCGAGGTCAAACCCGCGCCCCCTCGCCCATCTGGTCAAGGCCGCAGATCTGGATGCCAAACCCATCGCCTTTGCGCCCCGGCCGCCACCTCGATGGTGACCGATGACCTCATGCTCGATTCCGAAACGGTCAAGGAGCCCGACTGTCTGGGCGAAGTCCCTTGCTGTCACATCCACTTCCCAACCGCGCGCGCGCAACCGCTCGATGATGGGTCTCATCACCAAGACATGCGGGCTGTTGGTCAGGTCAACCCACGCCCTCATGACATCAGCTCAAGGCAGGGCAGAGATTGCATTCCCCAATGCTTCGACAACTTGGGCCGCCTGCCCTGCCTCCAAGACGGGGCTGATGGGGATTGCAAGGTTGGTCTTTGCCAGCTCATCGGTTCCCGGAAGCTCAATTCCGGATCCCCATTCTGACATTGCGGGTTGCTTGTGCACTGGAGACCTGTAATAGCCGCGCGCCTCGACGCCCGCCTCCCTGAGCGGTGCGATCAGCTCTTCGGCCCGTGGATGTTTGACAACGAACAGGTGCCATGCGGGGTTCGCGCCGTCGACAGCAACCATCGGCGTGACGTGCTCGGCGATCCCAGCGTCATCGTAGAAACGCGCTGCATTTCGGCGTCCGATGAAGTCAAATGTCTTCTTGTCCTTCGAGCCGTGGAATCGAAGGGTGCGGACATGTTGGGCGACCTCTGGGTCTGAGGTGACCACCGCGCCCCCATCGCCGAACGCTCCGAGGTTCTTCGATGGAAAGAAGGAGAAGCTCGAGGCCAGCCCAAGTGAACCGGCCGGTTGATCACACAGAGTTGCCCCGGCAGCCTGTGCCGCATCTTCAACCACGGGAACGCCAAGTGCCTCGATCTGAGGCACAGGCGCGACATTTCCGAAGAGGTCAACTGCGACTACGGCCTTTGTCTTCGGCGTCAGCACAGCCTTGACTGTTTCTGCGGTGATGCACCCCGTATCCGGGTCCACATCACAGAAAACGGGCGTTGCGCCCGTGGGCGGAACGGCCTCCGCCGTCGCATAGAAGGTGAAGGAGGGGACGACAACCTCGTCTCCCGGACCGACCCCGACTCCACGCAGCGCAAGCTCAAGAGCGTCCGTGCCGTTTGCGACGCCTACCGACTCAGCTGACCCGCAGGCTGCGGCAAATTCAGCTTCGAACGCAGTCACCTCCGGGCCCAGAATGAACCGTCCATCCTCAAGGACATTGGCAATAGCAGCCGCAATCGCGCCCTTTAGCGGCTCAAGTGGAGTCTTTGTGTCAAAAAGGGAAATCATCGCGATGGGACAACCGTAGTCAGGGTGGCGGCGGGCACAGGCGCCCCTCAATCCCATTCCCCACTACTCTTTTGCCGACCGTGACCCTTGTAATCGCATCACTCACTCAGCCGCTCGTCGACTTCGCCATCAGCGTGATCAATGACCTCGGCGCATTCGGGATCTTCCTGCTGATGCTCCTCGAGAGTGCATGTATTCCCATTCCGTCGGAGGCAACGATGCTGTTCGCCGGTGCGGCAACTGTCGGCAAGGACCCAAATTTCACCTTCATCGCAGCTGTAACCGCGGGAGTGCTCGGAAATGTTGTCGGCTCCTGGGTTGGATACGGCATCGGCCACCTTGGCCGTGTTGACCTGATCGAGAAGCACGGCAAGAAGATTGGTGTTCGAACACATCACCTTGAGATCGCCGACCGCTGGTTTGCTGACCACGGCGAAGCGACCCCTTCTGGAGGTTCACGATCTACACCGCACTTGGCTGCATCCCATGGGTGCTGCTCCTCACCTGGGCAGGGGTCAAGGCCGGGGACAATTGGGACCATTGGAAGCACAAGCTTGAATATGTGGACTATCTCGTGGCCGCGGGAATCGTTGCTGGAGTCATCTGGCTTGTAATCCGTTCCCGTCGGGGCGGCAACAAGCCGGACTCCGATGTCGCAAGCGCCTGACTCCTCCCTGTCGCCGAGACTGTCCGACGCGGCACTGCTCGGCGCACTTCACGGGCCAGCAGAACTGGTGCCCATAAGTTCGTCTGGGCAGATCACGCTGTTCGCGTTTTTGGCCGGCCTGCCCTACTCGGAAGTTCCATCAGAGAAGCGCAAATCTGTTGAGGTGGCCCTCCACGCGGGGACCGCTTTGGCCTTGGCTCTCTTCCCCCCAAGGGAAGGAACATCTGGTCCCAAAGGACTTCAGGGAGTTGTCTTTCGCGCTGCCATGCTTGCCCCCACAGCAGCAGCCGGGCTGATTGCCAGAAGGATGGTCAGGGAGAATCTCGGGACCCCCATGTCAGTAAGCGCCGGCCTGGCAGCAGGCTCCGGGGTGATGATCCTCGCCGAGAGCAGGTGCGGTTCGAGGACAGCCTCAGAAGCAGGAGTTGGTGACGCTCTCGTCATGGGAACCGCCCAAGCGCTCGCACTCTGGCCCGGTGTCAGTCGGTCAGCAATGTCAACAAGCTCGGCGCGCTTCCTCGGTTTCAGTCCGGGATCGTCAGCGCGACTGGCAAGGGCGGGACTTGTTCCAACTTCACTCGCAGCATCAACCCTTGAGGTTGCCGCGTTGCTCAAAGAAGGCATCAGGAGCGATGAGATTCCCCCAATCGCAGCGGGGGCAGCCACAGCATTCATCTCTGCGATCGTCTCACGCCCCCTCGCAACACGGATGGAAAAAAGCGGTCGTCTGTGGCCTTGGGCGCTGCTGCGGCTCATGGTCGCAGGAGCCGCGATTCGCCGTATCCGCTCAGTTAGGGATGATGGGGTCAGATGAGCGACGCATATTCAAAAGCAGGGGTTGATGTTCGTGAAGCCGATGCAGGCGTCGCGGCAATCATCTCCGTCCTTGCCAAGATCAACACTGGCTCGCCCTCCCGCGTTGTACACCTTCCCGGACACTTCGCCGCAGTCCTGAAACTGACTGAAGACCTTGGTCTTGCGATCTGCACCGACGGAGTGGGATCCAAGCTTGTGGTCGCCGAACAAGCAGGGATTCTCGACACCGTTGGCATCGACTGCGTCGCCATGAACGTGAATGACCTTGTCTGCGTGGGAGCTGAGCCGATCGCGCTAGTTGACTACTTGGCCGTTGAGGAATCGGACCCGGAGCGCCTGGGGGCAATCGCCGAAGGGCTCCGACGCGGCGCGGACCTTGCCGGAGTTGAAATACCCGGTGGTGAGCTCGCGCAGATCCCCGAGTTGATCCGTGGCCATCCTTCACCAGAGGGCTTTGACCTCTGCGCATCTGCAGTTGGCACAGTCAGCCTCAACCAAATAGTTGATGGATCCGCGATCACTGCGGGTCAGGCTCTTATCGGCGTTCCCTCAAGTGGCGTTCACTCCAACGGATTAACACTCGCCCGCAAGGTGCTGCTCGACGGCGGCGACCCCAACGAACGACCTGAGGTCCTTGGCGGCGCAAGTCTCACTGAGGCGCTGCTCGTGCCAACGGAGATTTACGTCCGCGCAGCTCTTGAACTCCTGCGCTCCGATCTTGAACCGAGCGGACTCTTTCACCTCACGGGTGGCGGACTGCTCAACCTCCTGAGGCTCGGAACCAATGTTGGCTACCGGATTGACAACCCACTTCCACCCCAGCCCGTATACGACCTGATTGCCAGCCGTGGCAATGTCCCCGCGCACGAGATGTACGAGGTTTTCAACATGGGCTGCGGATTTGCCGTCACCGTCAAACAGGAAAACGCACAAGCGGCCGTGGACATTCTTGCCTCCCATCACCCGGGTACGCGCGTCATCGGTGAGGTGACCGCAAACGCGGGACACGTCACCGTGCCGAGCCTTGGAATCACCGGTGACGAAGCAGGACTGCGGGACAGCTGAACCAAGTCGTGTCGAATCTTGACGGCACACTGATTGGCGAGCGGTACCGACTCGAAACCCAGGTGGGCTCCGGCGGCATGTCCACTGTTCACCGCGCGCTTGACGAGAAGCTCCAACGTGCAGTCGCTGTAAAGCTGATGCACACAACAACGGCGGCTGACGCTGACCACCTTGAGCGTTTTCGGCGAGAGGCCCGCGCTGTGGCGTCACTCAGTAATCCAAACCTCGTGGGTGTCATTGATGCAGGCGAGGAAGGCGGTCGCCCCTACATCGTCCTTGAGTACATCGATGGAGAAACCCTCAAAGCCCGGATCCGACGAAATGGGCGCCTTGAGGTATCCGAGGCGGTCGCCTATGCAATTGAGATCGCCCGCGGCTTGACGGCCGCACACGCTGCAGGAATAGTGCACCGGGATGTAAAGCCGCAGAATGTTCTGATTGACGCTGACGGCAGGGCCAAGGTGACTGACTTTGGAATCGCCCGGTCCCTCCACGAGGACGGCCTGACAGCAGACGGAAGAGTCATTGGCACAACTGACTATGTCTCTCCGGAGCAGGCACTCGGGGAATCCGTTGGTCGCGAATCGGACATTTACTCCTTGGGCGTGGTCCTCTTTGAGATGCTGACCGGAAGGGTTCCCTTCTCTGCTGACAACCCAGTCGCCGTCGCAATGTGTCATGTCAGGAACCCCATGCCGGACGTTCGTGCCCTTCGCCCAGAGGTGTCGGCCACTGTCGCATCGATTCTCGATCGCTGCACGGCCAAGGACCCGGCGGACAGATACCCGAACTTTGAGGCACTCACAGCCGACCTCGAGGCAGCCCTCGCTCTGGAGGCTTCACGTTCCGGCCAAGCGGTTGGGCAGGCAACCAGCGTTCTTGAGTCCCTTCCACCACAAGCTCGGGACAAGGTGCACTTGGGTGCAAGCAGGCGCGGACCCCGGCTGCTCTGGACTGGAGGGCTGATCATCCTTCTCGCGTCCCTGGGTGTTTTTGCCTGGAGTGGCCTTCACAGAGGCACCGGTGTTCGTGGCAGCAGCCCTGCCGGCCTCGGTCCAATCCGACTGGCTTCCGAAGCCGCCCATCCGTACGACCCATTTGGCGATTCAACCGAACACAACGCAGAATCAATCCTGATGCTTGATGGTGACCCAAACACGGCGTGGGCATCTGAGAGTTACTTCTCCGGACTGCAGAAAGGTGGCGTAGGAGTCGCGATCGACGCTGCCCCTGGCGCGCGGGCTGCAGCCGTTGAGCTCCGTACATCCACACCAGGCTTTACGGCATCAATCTGGACTGCCAGCGGAGAGCTCCCACAGAACAACGGGCCGAACGCTGGACCCGCGGGTGGAGCCCCCGCATCCGACCCACCAGCAGGATGGTCACGCGTCAGCTCGCCTCAAAAGGTGACTGCACGAGACCTGGTTCGCATCGCGAAACCAACGGCCCCACAGCGTTGGTATTTGATCTGGGTGACAGCGCTCGCACCAGATCAGAAACAACTGAAGCTGAACGAAGTCAGGCTGCTTCGCTAGAACGTGAACCGGGCCGAGCGGATGTCACGCTCAAGTGCACTTCGAAGCAAGTCGTTCAGCAATTCGGGGTATTCAACGCCAGCAGCGGCGAAGAGCCTTGAGAACACGCTGGTCGACGTGAACCCTGGAGAGGTGTTGACCTCGTTGATCAGAACATCATCTCCGTTGACGAAACAGTCCACGCGTGAGTACCCCTCGCAGCCCAATGCCCGGAACGCACGCCCGGCAACCATGCAGACGGCCTCAGCCTGCTGCGCTGAGATCTCCGCTGGCACGACAAGCTCCATGCCACCAGACTTGTACTTGCGGTCATAGTCGTACCACTCGCCCTCAGTAGCACCGGGCAAAGTGATCTCCCCTGGTGGAGAGAGCACAAGCTCCGTCCGGCCTTCTGGCCCGACCTTTTCAAGGGCAGAAATCTCAATCTCACGTCCCGAGCAGGACGCCTCAATGATCACTCGTGGGTCATGAACCAACGCTGCCGTGATTGCCTCTCGGATCTGATCTGAAGCAGGATCGTCCACCCGCGAGATTCCAACGGAAGAGCCGAGTCTCGCTGGCTTTACCCAAACTGGGGACCCGAGCCTTTGAGCTGACTCAACAATCTGGTCGCTGTGCTCAGTCCACTCGGTGTCTGTGAATCCGACGAAGTCAACTTGAGGAATCCCTTCCTGCGCAAGGCGCTGTTTCGCAAGAATTTTGTCCAAGCCCATAGCTGACGCGGCGACTCCCGAACCAACGTAAGGAATGCGCACAGACTCCAGCAGCCCCTGCAGGGTTCCGTCCTCACCAAACGGCCCGTGGACGACCGGGAACGCGACATCAAATCCTTCAATCCCAACTCCCGGACTGAGCGTCACTGGCTCCCCATCCCCGCTCCATGTCCCGTCAACAGCAATCTCAATCAGCGTCGCAGAATGGCCCGACTGCCGAAGCCCTTCAACTACCGAAGCCCCAGAGTTAAGAGATACCTCCCGTTCAGACGAACGGCCTCCGGCGATGACTGCGACTGAGAGAGGTTCCATTAGGGTAGCGCGGGGTCGGGCCCACAGGTGAGTGTGATCTTCGCGCTCTTGGGCTGGTCAGTCCCCCCAAGAGGTGACTGCGAAGCGACATAGTTGTTCGGGGCGATACAGCTTGGTGGCGAGGTCGCGATTGAGCTGAACCCTGCTGCTTTGAGATCATGCATCGCGACCGTGACAAGCTTCCCGGACTCGTCCGTAACAGCGATCCAAGGGGCAGAGACCACCAGACTGACGGTGCTTCCCTTGTCTTCCTTGCTTCCCCCGGAAGGCGTCTGGCTCAAGACGGTGCCGGCGGGCTGGTCTGACACTTGAGTCGTCGCTGTCGGAACCACAAAGCCTGCGGCTTGCAGAGTCGAGCGCGCATCAGCCAACGCTTGATCCTTCACGTCCGGAACCAACACCTGGTCCTGACCGCTGGAGACAAAGAGCGTTATCTGGCTGCCCTTGAGAATCGACAGGCCGGCTGCCGGGTCCGTTCCGATCGCATTGCCCTTCTTCACATCAATGCTCGCCTTCTGACGAACAACAACCTTGAATCCAAGTTTCTCAAGCAGTCGCTGAGCATCAGCTGCAGGCATGTCCGCCACAGTTGGAATCTGGACCGTTCCCGGCCCATCAGAGACAAAGAGCGTGATCTTGTTGTCAGACGGAACTCGAGCGCCCGCATCTGGCGTCTGCTTGATGACTCGACCGTTGGGCTGATTGCTCTGGACCAGCTGAATGCTTGGCTGCTCCGTGAAACCCGCATTTGAGATAACCGTCAAGGCAAGCTGCTTATCCTGCCCAACAACGAGAGGCATTGTCTTCGTATCAACCCCGCCAATTACGCCAGTGGCGAAAAGAAGGCCCACAATCACAGCAAGGCCAGCTGCGATCCCGCCGGCAATCATCCAATTGCGCTTCCGCTTCTTCGCAGCCTCCTGGTCTTCAACTGGCGGCTGAGCTTCGTCACTGGTAGCGCCCATCGCTCCTGTCACTGGCATTTCAGCCGCCGCTGCTGCGACGGCAGCAGCCTCTGGTGCAGTGAAAGCAACCGTCGCCGTCGTGTCGTAACCCGGACGCAAGCGTTCAGCTATTGCGTTCAGTGCGCTTGCAAGCTCATCTGTTGAAGCTGGCCTGTCAGACGGAGTCTTGCGCAGCGTCCACATGACCACCGAGTCAAGGTCTGGACTCACGCCCGCTACCAATGCGCTTGGCAGCTGGGGCGTTTGGGTGACCTGCTTCATGGCTATCGCGACGGGCGAGTCAGCATCAAACGGAACTTTCCCCGTCAACATTTCGTAAAGCACAACTCCGATGGAGTAAATGTCCGCCTGAGCCCCAGCTTCATGCCCTTGAGCCTGTTCTGGGGAGATGTAATGGGCGGTCCCCATGATCGAACCGGCCTCCGTGATTCCTCCGGCTCCGGCTCTTGCAATTCCGAAGTCGGTGACAGTGGCATGGTCATTCGCATCGACCATCACGTTCTGTGGCTTCACATCACGATGGACGATTCCGCCGCGATGGGCAAAGCCAGCTGCCTGGCAGATCTGGGTCGCGATGGCGACGGCTCTTGCTGGGTCAAGCGGAGCCTCTTCACGGATCAGGTCCTTCAACGTGCGACCGGGCAAATACTCCATCGCGATGTAGGAGGTTCCATCCCAGTCACCGCGGTCAAAAACCGATACGACATTTGGATGCTGGAGTCCTGCTGCTGCCTGTGCCTCTTGGCGAAAGCGGTTTACGAAATCCGGATCGCTTGCGAAGCGGCGGTGGAGAACCTTGATGGCGACTTGGCGTCCAAGCTCGGAGTCAGTTGCGAGATAGACGTCGGCCATCCCGCCGGATCCAAGTCTGGAGACCACCGTATAACGGTTGGCAATCGTGATTCCTTGCATAAGTTCAGGCATGGCGGCACATTCTCACGGAATTTAGCCGCCCACGGAGTTACGCAGGAGAACCTCCAGAACATCACGTGCAATCGGAGCAGCAACCGTTCCTCCGAAACCCCCCAGACTGCGCTCCACCGTTACCGCGATCGCGATCGTTGGATGATCGGCTGGAGCAAAAGCAATGAACCAAGGCTGGGTGATGTTCTGAAGCGGGTCAATCTGGGCCGTGCCGGTCTTGCCAGCAACCTCAATTCCATTCAGAGCAGCTGCGGTACCAGTGCCCTCCTTGACGACCGCCTTCATCATCTCAGTCACGATCGAAGCAGTTGAGGGCTTCATCACGCGGGACTGCTGCTCGGAACCGATCCGGTTGATCGTGCGCCCGTCCGGATCAATAATCCGGTCGCCGATCCGAGGCTTCATCAGGACCCCGCGGTTTGCCACCGCTGCGGCAACTTCTGCCATCTGGAGGGGAGTCACGGAGAGCTTGTCCTGGCCAATACCAAGACGGGCAATGTCCACATTGGGGTCTGTCGGCGGAACGATCGAACCCTTGACCCGGGCGCCAGAGGAAACCATCTGGGAATCCGGATAGTCAAGCTAACCCGAAGCGCCGCATGTAACGGCCCATCGTGTCCCGTCCCAAATCACTCGCGACATTCGCCCAGGCCGTATTGATCGAGAACGTCAACGCTGTGGTCAGGTCAACAGGCCCATAGTCAACCTTGTCGTCGTTGTTGAGTGGAACTCCAGAAAATGTTTGTGGACTCTTGCCATCCACAGTTGACGCTGCCGTGTACTTCCCACTGTCAATCGCAGCAACAGCAGTGACGACCTTGAACGTCGAGCCTGGTGGATAGCCGGCCTGGGTTGCCCGGTTCAGCAGAGGGGATGCCGGGTCCTTCCTGGCCGAGTTCAAGTCGGTTGGATTGAAGTCTGGAACGCTGGCCATCACCCGGACGGCTCCCGTACGGGGATCAAGGGCCACTACGGAACCGGCGCGACCAGCCAGATCACGCAAGGCCACCCGTTGCGCCTCCTGGTCAAACCAGGTCTTCACGTCGTTGCCGACCTTCTGATGCCCTTGGATTCGAACCCAAGCCGACGACAGAGAATCGGACCGCCCAAGGAGCGCATCTCTGCGGAAGAGCTCCGTCCCAGTATCTGGAATTCCCTGTGCCGGAAATGACCAGCCCACTGACTGAGCAAACAGTGGCCCCTGCGGATACTGGCGCTTCCAAGTCTTGCCGGGGCCCTTGACGGACTTCGCGAGAACTGTGCCGTCGTGGGCGAAGATCGTCCCGCGATCAATTTCAAGTTCCTCAAGAAGCACACGTCGATTCAAAGGGTTGTCGCGCAAGGACTTCGCCTCAAAGACTGTCCAGCGGGAAGTGAAGCCGACCAGAATCGCAAAGAGGATCACGACCAGCCCGAAGAGCCTTCCGATCGGCTTGTTCATGCCGGTCGCCTCGCCCTGTCAGAGACGAGAAGCAGCAAAGCAAGCAAGACGAAGTTGGCCACAAGCGACGACCCTCCATAGGAGATGAATGGGAGAGTTACTCCAGTCAGTGGAATCACCCTGGTCACACCCCCGACAATCACGAAGACCTGCAGCGCAAACACGGCAGTCAGACCGGCCGCCAGAAGTGTTGAAAACGAATCCCTGGCAACCGTGGCTGCTTTGAAGCCGCGGGCCACAAAAAGCAAGTAACAAAGGAGCACTCCGCAGGCTCCTGTGAGCCCAAGCTCATCTGTGATCACTGAGTAGATCAAGTCCGTCTGGGGTGCCGGAACGAGCGTGCCTCCCCCTGGCAAGGCCAGAATGGACGCTCCAAGCCCCTTGCCCAACAACCCGCCGTCCGCCTGCGCAAAGACCGATTGGGCCAACTGGTAGCTGCCTCCAGGACGGTTGTAGAGAATTGGGTCAAACGGGTTGAGCCAAGCGTCAACCCGATCGTGGACGTGACCAACATGCGTTCCAAGGAACCACGCTCCGACGGCAAAGAGCAGCAGGCCGACAAACGGGAAGCTCACCTTCCCCGTTGCCACATAGAGGACGGCAAGAAACCCGCCGAAAAACATCAGCGAGGAACCAAGATCCCGGATGAAGATCAGCATCAGCATCGCAGCGCCCCAGATCAGCAACAGTGGGCCAAGATGCTTGAGTCGGGGAATCGTTATCCCCGCGATTGTGCGACCGCCTTGAACCAGTAGCTGCCGCGTGTCGCGCAGATACGAGGCAAGGAATATGACGATCCCGATCTTCGCGAATTCGGTTGGTTGAAAGACCATGCCTCCCGGAAGCCGAACACCCAGAAATGC
>JAPLCH010000127.1 GCA_026392325.1 Solirubrobacterales bacterium
GGTCCTCCTGGTCAAGCCGGCGGTCTGTTGCCGTTACGGCAACATCAAGAGCATCGGCCTTGAGTGTTCCTGCTCTGACCACCTTCCTGATCCGTTGAATGTCGGTGGCTGTGAAGTCGCTGGGCTCACATCGGTTGGCGACCACGAGGTCAAGGCCTCTGCCAAGCATTTCCTGCATCCACGTGTCGAGCTCGATCGTCTCGGTTACAGGTAGCTCCGATGGCAAGGTGACAGCCACGATGGCACAGCGGGATGGGTCGCGGAGAAGCTCCCATACCTTCTCCGCCTGCTTCCGAATCGGACCTCCAGCGGCGATGTCGGCAAATGTACGCGGTGAGCGAAGCATCGCGACCCCATGTCCAGACGCGGGCGCGTCAAGGATCACGGTTGCGTGATCTTTGGTTCCTTTCCCAAAGCCTCGCCCGGGACCCATCTCCCAGGCTTTGGTGATCGTCAAGAGCTCAGCTGCGCCGGGTGCGGCTGCTACCAGTTGTGAGAAGGAGCGGCTTGCTCCGAGTGTTCTGGCTATCGGAGCGCCGAACTGGCTCCGGATCCATTCCCTCAGTGTCGCGTTCGGGTCAATTGTCGCTGCAGCGAGTCCGCCACCAAGATCCGTCTCGCCATTGGCTTCGACCTTGCCGCCACCCAGGAGACGTGGAATGACTCCCTGCTCGGCCACCTCACAAACAACAGTTGTGTTTTCGGGGCGAGCCACCGCACGTCCGAGTGCGGCAGCAACGACTGTGCGGCCGACTCCGCCCTTTCCGGTGATGACAATCAGTTCGTTCTTTTCTGGATTGAACATTCGTATGCGACTATGACATTGAATGCACGGTGTGAGCAAAGTTGTTGAGGAACGGGGAGCGGGCGAGGCCGACTCGACGCCTGCGCTTTCAGGCCCGGAGCTCCGTCGTGCATATGCCCAGTGCCGCAGACTCCAGCGCCGGCATGATCCAACATTTTGGCTTGCCACACTTCGCCTACCTGCTGAGATGCGACCCGCCGTATGGGCGGTCTATGGCTTTGTGCGAACCGCTGATGAGGTCGTTGACGGACCAGGAAGGGAGTCTGCTCCCGCTGAAAGGCTTGCAGGGCTTGATCAGCTTGCCCATGAGCTTGAGCTGGCAAGGGGTGGGATGACAGTGAGCACCCCTGCTGTGAACGCACTTGTTGATGCTGGACAGCGGCACAACCTCCCGTTGGATGAGCTCACTGCGTACCTCGACTCGATGAGACGCGATGTTGGCCCACTCTGGATCACGGATTGGGACGACCTCCTCTCTTACATGAATGGCTCGGCTGGAACGGTCGGTCGACTGATGGCACCTCTTCTTGGCGCACCTGTTGAGGCTCACGAGAGCTTTGCTCAGCTGGGCTTGGCCTTTCAACTCACGAACTTCATACGGGATATTCCTGAAGATGCTGGGTTGGGGCGCGTCTATCTCCCAGCCGATGAGCTGTCGGCGGCTGGTGTCCGCAATGAGGAACTCGCTGCCAGCGGCGCGTCAGCTTCACCGGCTCTATGCGGTGTAATCGAAAGTCAGGTTGTGCGGGCGAGGGAGCTCTTTTCGGAGGGTGACTACGGGGGGCAATCCGTGGGGCCAAAGGTCAGGCGGGGAATTCGGCTTGCCACAAGCGTCTACCAGAGAACTCTTGACCGGGTCGAAGGGAACGGGTTCGACGCAGTCGGGGTCTCTGCTGAGCTGCCTCTGTTTCAAAGGGTCGGTGCGGTCGTCTCCGCTTTTGGAAGTTCCCACAGCTGAGGCAGGGGCTTTTCGCATTTACTCCGGCTGGAATGGTGCCTTCAAGCTGACCTGGATCAGGAGTTGCGGTCGCACACCCACTGCCGAGGGCACGATGAGCGCCCCCTGACGGCTACGATCGCTCGGGCTGTGGTGAACGCCGACAACATGACATTTGACGAGCGGGGACTCCTCCCGTGCGTTGCGCAGGATCAAGGGACTGGTGAGGTCCTGATGGTCGCATGGGTCAACGCCGAGGCACTGCGTCTAACGCAATCCACTGGAGAGCTTCACTTCTGGAGCCGCTCACGCCAGGAAATCTGGCACAATCTGGCACAAGGGTGCGACTTCGGGCAACACACTTGCCGTCCGCGAGCTTCGAGTCGACTGTGATTCAGACACTCTTCTGGCGCTTGTGGAACCAGCCGGTCCAGCTTGTCACACGGGGGCCAGGAGCTGTTTCACAGCGGATGAGGCGGCAGTGGCATCGGCCCATGAGGTTCTCCCCGATCTGGAGCGCACCATTCTTCAGCGCTCTGTTGACATGCCCTCCGGCTCTTACACAACGACGCTGTTCAACGATCCTGGGCTTGCCGGAGAAAAGGTGCAGGAGGAGGCCGAGGAGGTCACCCGTGCTGCCAGAGAGGAAAGTGAGGAGAGGGTGGCCGAGGAGGGAGCTGATCTGCTCTACCACCTCTTGGTTCTGCTTCGTTCCAGAGGATTGTCACTTGACGATGTGACGGCAGTCCTTGCCGCCCGGCGCGGTGGTCCTCAGCGATGACCGCGAATCAGCAGATGGCTGGACAGGTGACCCCAACTCGCGATGAGGCAATCGAACTCGCCTCCCGGTACAAGC
>JAPLCH010000181.1:0-321 GCA_026392325.1 Solirubrobacterales bacterium
TGGCCTGAATGTGGAGAAGTTTGACGCCGATCGGCGCTCATCTGAGGTGAGAAATGCCGTGGACGCGGCGTTTCAGCTTGCCATCAGGGCGGGGGTAGCAGCATCGCCAACTCTCTTGGTGGGGACAGAGCTCCATCAGGGCGTTCCAGTTGAACAACAGCTGGCAACTTGGGAGAGCAGCAAAACGGCATGACTCCAAGCCCGCTAAGCTGATTCTGTTCGGAAAAGAAAATAAACGAAGGGCCTGGCCGACCGAAGGGCTGGGCGAAGGAATAAGTGATTAAGTAATGGCAGACGCCAAGACACGCGTCTCCGTCGACA
>JAPLCH010000181.1:349-3599 GCA_026392325.1 Solirubrobacterales bacterium
GACGGGGCAAATGGCCAAGCAGGCCTCAGGATCAGTCGTAGTTCGCGCAGGCGACACGATGGTTCTGGCAACAGCAACAGCAGGAAATCTGAGGGATGTTGACTTCCTTCCACTCACAGTGGACGTGGAAGAACGGATGTACGCAGCAGGCAAGATCCCAGGTTCATTCTTCAAGCGCGAAGGTCGCGCCGGTGAGAAGGCAACTCTTGTTGCCCGTCTTATCGACCGTCCGATCCGCCCGTTGTTCCCCAAGGGTTGGAGGCGTGAAACGCAGCTGGTGGCAATGCCACTCTCCGTTGATCACGTCAACTCGTACGACATCCTCGCAATGAATGGCGCAAGCGCCGCTCTGATGATCTCGGACGTTCCATTCCCACAACCAGTAGGAGCTGTACGGATTGGCAAGATCGAAGGCAACTTCGTGGTTAACCCGAACGAAGAGCTTCTCGACGGTGGAACTGACCTCGATCTGATCGTGGCCGGAACAGAAACCGCCATCTTGATGGTTGAAGCTGGAGCCAACGAGGTATCAGAGGCTGAGATCCTTGATGCCCTTGACATCGCGCATGGCGAGATCAAGAAGCTTTGTGCAGCGCAGCGTGAGCTCGCCGAGAAGGCCGGAAAGACCAAGACTGCTGTCGAGGTTGCCACGGTTGACGAGGCTCTTTACGCCAAGGTTGAAGCCTCACATGGAGCAAAGCTCCAGGCTGCAACTGAGATCGTTGAGAAGCTCGAGCGTCAGAACGCATGTTCAGCCGTAGAGGCGGAAATTGTTGCCGAATACGCTGGAGACGACTCCGCTGAAGATCATTCCGCAAAGGCAGCTGAGGCCGGGCGCGCATTCGCGAAGCTCGAAAAGACCCTCATCCGTCAGCGGATTGCGGTTCAGAAGGTACGTCCCGACGGCCGTGCAGCTGACGAGATCCGTCAGATCTCGATCGAGGTGGGCGTTACACCCCGCACTCACGGTTCAGCACTGTTCACCCGTGGACAGACCCAGGCATTGAGCACTGTTGCTCTCGGAACAACACGTGAAGAGATGCGTGTTGATGGGCTTGGGCTGGAGACAGTCAAGCGTTACTGGCACCACTACAACTTCCCACCGTTCTCGGTTGGCGAAGCTGGCTTCATGCGTGGACCAAAGCGGCGCGACATCGGACACGGTGCGCTCGCAGAGCGTGCTCTTGTTCCTGTCATTCCTGACTCGGAAGAGTTCCCATACGCAATTCGCGTGGTGAGCGACATTCTGGAAAGCAACGGCTCAAGCTCAATGGCTTCAGTCTGTGGTTCCTCACTGTCACTCATGCAGGCTGGCGTACCGATCAGCAATCCAGTAGCTGGTATCGCAATGGGTCTCATCAAGGAAGGGGACGACTACATCGTCCTCAGCGACATTGCTGGAGTCGAAGATCACCTCGGTGACATGGACTTCAAGGACGCAGGCACGGAGAACGGAATCACCGCTCTCCAGATGGACATCAAGATCGACGGCGTGACGTTCGACATCCTCACCGATGCTCTTACGCAGGCCAAGGCAGGGCGTGAGTTCATTCTCGGAAAGATGGCCGAAGCGATTTCCGCTCCGGCTGAGCAGCTCTCCGAGTATGCACCGCGTATTTCCCAGATCCAGATTGACTCCGAGAAGATCGGCCTTGTGATTGGCAAGGGTGGCGAAACCATCCGTGCCCTTCAGGAAGAGTTCGACGCTCAGATCACAATCGAAGATGACGGGCAGATCCTGATCTACGCAACCACAGGAGCGCTTGGCGATGCACTTGCCGAGCGGATTTCATCCATGACCAAGGAAGTTGAGCTTGGAGACACATTCAAGGGAACGGTCGTCAAGACCACAACCTTCGGTGCCTTCGTTGAACTCTCCAAGGGAACTGATGGACTTCTCCATATCTCCAGCGTCAGCCCGGGCAACCGTGTTGAAACAGTTGAAGAGGTAATCAACAAGGGTGACGTCATTGACGTAACCGTTTGTGAGGTTGATCGTGAGCGCGGCCGCATCGGACTGCGCATGTCAGACGATCCAGCCATTCAGGGCAAGTCCCCAGTCGAGCTCGCTGAGCTTGCCAAGTCTGAAAGCGGCCCACGTGGCGGCGGCGGAGGCGGCGGCGGAGGAGACCGACGACGCAGTGGCGGCGGCGGTGGCGGTCGTGACCGCGATCGTGGTGGTCGAGGCGGCAGGGATCCCGACCGCGGCTGAGCGGAGTTTGATTCTGTGATCAAGGTTGTAGTTGCCGGGAGTGAAGGTCGGATGGGCCGTGAGGTCTGTGCCGCAGTCGAAGAGGCCGACGGCATGGAGCTCAGCGGCCGCGCCGACCCCGCTCTTGGCACCAGCCTTGGTGACTTTCTTGCTGACTCGGACGTGATGGTTGATTTCACACGTCCGGAGACCGCACTTGAGAACATCAGGCAGGCATCAGCCGCTGGTGTTCACTCTGTTGTTGGAACCACAGGGTTCAATGCAGGCGAGCTTGCTGATGTCTCCGGTGCCAACATCCTGATCGCGCCTAACTTTGCAATTGGCGCGGTGCTGATGATGCGTTTTGCGGAGGAAGCAGCGAAGTCCATGCCAGATGTGGAGATAGTTGAATTGCATCACCCCGCCAAGCTGGACATGCCGTCCGGAACAGCCGCGTTGACGGCTGCTCGTGTCAGCGCAGTAACGGGCAAGGACACGCCGATTCATTCCGTTCGACTTCCAGGACTGGTTGCCAACCAGGAGGTCATTTTCGGTGGGACAGGGGAGACCCTCACCATCAGGCACGACAGCACTGACCGCAAAGCGTTCATGCCGGGAGTCGTCCTCGCCGTACGACGGGTTGGGACGCAAACTGAACCAATTCTTATCGGACTGGAGAACCTCCTGTGAGCAATTCAGCCACAAGCCCTCTGGGCATAATCATCACCGCGGTAGTGACTCCCTTCAGCGAAGCTGGACCTGTCGACTACGCGGCAATGACCACTCTTCTTGAGCACCTCATTGCCAATGGGTCGGACGGAGTTGTCGTTGCCGGTACCACGGGTGAAGCTCCGACTCTCACTGATGATGAGCAGATCGAACTGATTGGTTTTGTAGCCGAGAATTTCAAGAGCCGGTTGAGGGTTATTGCTGGAGCAGGCGCAAACGACACAGCCCACGCAATCCGCTTGACCGAGAGAGCGACAGCAGCAGGCGCCGATGCGATCCTGTCGGTCACCCCGTATTACAACCGCCCCGACCGGCGCGGTTTGCTTGCTC
>JAPLCH010000035.1 GCA_026392325.1 Solirubrobacterales bacterium
GCCGAAACACTTACGTCTACTCTGGCGTCAGTCGCCGGGCTCTAGAGTCGGAACCCGTGTCCCGCTTCAGAGAACCACAGGATCCGCTGTTCAGCCGGATGAACAGCTCGGCGAGTTTTGACTGGCGTCTGGCTCCCTACGACATCGCCCTGTCACGGGCCCACGTACGGATGCTTGCTGCAAAGGGGATTCTTTCTGTTGAAGACAGGGAGTCAATCATCGGGGCTCTTGGGACCGTTGAAGCAGAGCTTGAGTCTGGCTCATTCGAGTTTCTCCAGAGCGACGAGGACATTCACATGGCAATTGAGCGGCGGGTGACCGTTCTGATCGGTGACGCAGGCGCTCGGATCCATACCGCTCGGTCGAGGAATGACCAAGTTGCGACGGGTCTGGCGCTTTGGATGCGGGCTCACGCCAGAGAGGCGGCAGAAGCGGCGCAGCGACTTGAGTCCGTGCTTCTGGGGCTTGCGGAGAAGCACATGGAGTGCCCTCTGCCGGGATACACGCACCTTCAGCGAGCTCAACCCGTATATCTCTCTCACCACCTCCTGGCGTGGTTTTGGATGGTCAACAGGGATCGCCGCCGTTTTCTTGGAGTGGAGCAGGAGGCTCGCAGATCAATGCCGCTTGGAGCGGGAGCACTTGCGGGGGTCAATTTCGACACGGATCGACAAATGGTGGCCGCAGAACTTGGCTTTGATGGGGTTGCCGTCAACTCGATTGATGCTGTTGCCGATCGGGACGTTGCTCTTGAACTTCTCTCCGCTCATGCCATCTGCGCAACGCATCTCTCGAGGATTGGTTCTGAGCTTGTTATTTGGAGCAGTCAGGAATTTGGTTTCGTGACCATGTCAGACGGATGGTCCTCCGGGTCCTCGATCATGCCCCAGAAGAAGAACCCGGACGCAGCTGAGCTCCTCCGAGCGAAGGCTCCGAGGGTTGTTGCTCACTTGACAGGTCTTCATGGGGTCATGCATGCTTTGCCGCTTACCTACAACAAAGATATGCAGGAGGACAAAGAGCATCTCTTTGACTCCGCTGAGACCGTTGAGATGTCTCTGGATGCGGCTACCGGAATGCTTGCCACGTGCACCTTCAACTTGGAGTCCATGGCTGAGGCGGCTAGCGATGACCTTGTCGCCGCCACCGATCTGGCCGATCTTCTCGTTGGCAAAGGGCTCCCGTTCAGGGACGCCCATGGAGTAGTTGCCGGGCTTGTGAGGCTTGCGGTCGACAGCAACCGGGGCCTTGGCCAGCTGACAACGGATGAGGTGGCTGCAGCATCACCCTTGCTCCTTCCGGAGTATCCGGAGTTGCTGCTCCCCGGGCAGACCCTTGAGTCAAAGCGTTCCGAGGGTGGAACGTCGCTCGGGAGGGTTCGCGAGCAGCTTGCGCGAGCACACGCCGCGCACGCTGCGTAATCCGCGCTGCTGAGTCTCTAGCCGCTTGGGCCTGTCCCGCCGGCTCCTGCGCCTCCGCTTGCCCCGCCATCTCCAGACCCACCGCTTGAGCCGCTGTTGCCCCCGCCGGTGGAGTTACCGCCACCTCCAGTACTTGGGGCAGAATTTCCGCCGCCGCCTCCGCCTCCTGAAGAACCTGACGAACCTGAAGAGCCTCCGCCAGTCGAGCCCGTGGATCCCCCGCTGTAACCGCCTCCACTGGATCCGGATGTGGAGCCGCCAGTACCCGAACTACCAGCGTCCGTAGCTGAGGTGGCTGTGGTGCGTCCCGCTTTGCGTGCAGCAGCATCCGCTGCGCGGGTCTGGTCAATGTTCATGCAGGCGAGGATGAACTCCCTCCAGATGGAGGCCGGAAAGGTGCCTCCGGCTACAGGGCTGCCACCAAACTCGGTCTTCATCGACTTCACCTTGTCGGGATATCCAACCCACACGGCAACCGTGTACTTCTCATTCCATCCAACGAACCACGCATCTCCGTAATTCTCCGTTGTGCCCGTCTTGCCCGCTGCGAATCCCCCGGTGGCTGCCTGCTTGCCGGTTCCGCTGGAAACGACTCCTTGAAGAACCGAGGAGACAGCTGAAGCAACGCCCTTGGACATGATCCGGGTCTTTCCAGCCTCATTCTTGACGAGAAGACGCCCGCGTGGGTCCCGGATGGACTCAATGCCAACCGGTCCGCCATCCGTTCCACCGAGGCCATTGGAGCTGTCAATCCGAACCCCTCCAGTCGCGAATGTCTCGTAAGCGTGGGCCATGTCAAGTGCGGTGACGCCTTCCTTGAGGCCTCCAAGAGTCACGGCGTAGTTGGTGGAGATTGGGGAGCGGATACCCAGCCTGTTCGCAAGTCTCGCGATGTTCTTCGTGCCGACGTTGA
>JAPLCH010000030.1 GCA_026392325.1 Solirubrobacterales bacterium
CGAGCCAAGCGGCGACACACATGCCCTCAGAAGCGATCACCAGGGCCGCAGCCCCGACATTTGGGTTTCCTTTGGCGAGGAACCCTGCTGCGACGGCGTAGAGGACAACGCTCCCGCCGAGAACAAGGCCAGTCAAGCCGGGGCGTACGGACTTCGGCGGCCGGGCTGCTGCGGCGGCTGAAACTGAGACTGCGATACCCGCGGCCAGTGCGATCTTGAGGAAAAATGGAATGGTCATCGAATTCTCCTGCGCCCGTTACTCTCACAGAGGCTACACGCTGTAACTGTGAGCGCAAGGGGGTCTGCCCTAAACGGCGGATTTCAGAGCTGAATAAAGCGTATTACTCCCTGATTGTCAGGGGATGTCTCTTCGACGAGGTTCTGTTCCTTAAGGATGTCCATGTGCCCAATTACCTCTGAAAAGGTGAGAAATGGCTGGGCGGCGGCAACAGCTCCCCAGATGTGGCCGGCGACTTCAAGTGCTGTGAGTGGCCCATCGCTTAAGGAAGCGAGCATCTTCTCCATACGATCATCGGTCATTGCAAGGCGTTCGTCAATCAACTTGACATGGTCATCAAAGGCATCTCCGTGACCCGGAAGTACCGTGCCCAATGTCATCTCTCTCGTCTTCTTGAGGCTTTCGATGTAGGCCGGGAGAGACTGAAAGCGTTCGAGTGTGTCGGTGTTGCCATCGCTGGCCATCACGCGACTCAAGACTGGGTTTGAGCTCACCTTGGGAAGCAGATGATCTCCACCGATCATCAACCCGGTTTCGTCACAAACAAAGATCGTGTCAGTGGGGGAGTGGCCTGGACGGGAGTAGGCAGTCATCTCGATAGACCCGATGGTGATCGAGTCGCCATCTGAGATAAGCCGTCCGGCGTCAACCGTCGCCCCAAAGGCGCGGTATGCCCTCGCAACCTGCTTGACGGCCTGAGTGACTCGTCCATCGAGGCCGTTGGTCTTCATAACGCTTGCGGCCATTTCATCGTCCAGATCAGCGCTGTGGTTCCAATCAGCCAGATACGGGCCCAAGGCCGCGGGCATCGTGACGGGCGCCCCAGAACGGTTGGCAACAATTCGAGCCAACCCAACATGGTCAACATGTTGATGGGTCAGTACTACCTCTCCAATGTCATCAAGGTCAAAGCCAAGCGAGGTGACAGATCTGTCAAGGCTGTCCAGCGAAGTTCCCGAGTTGGGTCCTGTGTCCACAAGCGTCAGGGTCGGGCCTTCAACCAAGTAGACATTGACTCGGCCCACAAGAAACGGGGTGGGCACAGCAATCTTGTGGAGGCCGTCAATGACGGTCTCCACCTTGAGGTCGTCGCTCAAACCTATCCGCGAATCTGTTTCAGAATGCTGTCGCGCTTGGCTTCCATGTCAGCCTCGGAAACCAGGGACTCGAGGCACAGCCTCAAGAGCGGTTCAGTATTTGATGAGCGAAGGCTGAAATGCCAGTCGTCGTAGTCAACGGTCACGCCGTCAAGATGCCCAATGACTGCATCCGAAAAGCGCTCCTCGATCTCTGCAATCCGTGCCACGGGGTCTGAGACCTCGGAGTTGACTTCTCCGGAGATGAAGTACTTGGCTCGGTATTCGGCGACGAGTTCCGAAAGGGTGCTGTCGGTTCCGGAGAGAAGATCGAGCATCAGGAGTGCTGGAATTGTCCCGCTGTCCGCGCACCAGAAGTCCCTGAAGTAATAGTGCCCGGAGACCTCTCCTCCAAATGCAGCGGCTGGGATTTCTCTCATGCGCGCCTTGAAGAAGGCATGCCCCACTCGGTTGACCAGCGCGGTTCCGCCAGATGCCTCGACCGTGTCAGCGACTGCCCTGCTGGCACGGACGTCGTACAGAATTGTTGAGCCAGGATTGTCCTTCAACACGCGCTTCGCCATAAGAGCGGTGAGAAAGTCGCCATCCACAAATCCACCGGTTTCATCTATGAAGAAGCAGCGGTCAGCATCTCCATCCCAAGCAATCCCGAGATCAGCACCTTCGCGAAGGACCGCGTCCATAATGAATTTACGGTTTTCCTCGAGCAGGGGATTCGGCTCATGGTCCGGAAAATCTCCGTTGGGCTCCCAATACGCGGGTATCACCTCAACATCAAGTGCATCAAGGATTGGGCCAACCATCGGCCCTGCCATGCCGTTACCCCCATCCACAACAACCTTGAGTCCGGTTATCCGTGCGGTGTCGACAAACGCAGTGACCTTCTCAGCAAAGTCCGGGCCAATCTCAACTTGAGTGACGCTGCCACCTCCGGGGAGCTCGCCAAGGCCTTCCGTCACCATGTCCCGGATTTCACCGATGCCACTGTCACCCGAGAGCGGCAGGGCGCCTCTCCCAACGAGCTTCGCTCCTGTGTAACGGGCGGGATTGTGCGAGGCGGTACACATCAGACCACCATCAAGGTTCCGGGATCCAACCAGGTGGTAGAGCTGCTCTGTCGCGATCATCCCCGCGTCGAGAACAGCTGCTCCCGCCGCCGACATTCCCTCTGCGTAAGCGGCTGAGAGAAGCGGAGCCTCATTGCGCATATCGCGGCCAAGGCCCAAGGTCAGCTGATCCGGGGACTTGCCTTCGCGGTCTGCAATGACCCGTGCGAATGCTGCTCCGATTTGCTTCGCGAGATCTGCGTCGATCTCATCGCCTGCGAGACCTCTGATGTCATAGGCCTTGAAGATTCCTGCTGGTGGTTTTGGCATCAGCCGATGGTATCCATTGCACCGAGCTGAGAGGCCCCTGCGGCGTGCCATGATCCTCTCCATGTCCAAAGATGACCTTCCACGCGTCCTGATTCTCTGCGGAGGTAGAGGCACCAGGTTGAGGACGGGGGCCGCCTCACTCCCGAAGCCTCTTGTCGAGATCGGCGGAATGCCGGTCGTGTGGCACGTCGTACGGCTCTATGCGGCCCAAGGCTTTTCGAGATTCACGCTCCTGACCGGTCACAGGGGGGATGAGGTCAAGAACTTTGCCGCCACTGCCCAGTGGCCATCCGGAATTGAGGTCGATTGCCTCGACACGGGAGAGGACACGCCGACTGGAGGCCGGGTTCATCAGGCTGTACAGGCAATGGGACCCCAGACGATGTGTGTGACATACGCGGATGGCGTTTCCAACGTTGACCTGCTCGCAGTTCTCAAGGAGCTCAAGGAC
>JAPLCH010000176.1 GCA_026392325.1 Solirubrobacterales bacterium
CATGCTACGGGTGGTGCGGCCCAGATGTCGCTGCAGCGCTCGCAGACTTCCTCCGGGATTACGCCAAGTTTCATCAGTACTCCAAACGCTTTGCAGCCAAGGCAGATGCCCAGGTAAGCCTCAAGTGATGCTGCGACAGTCAGGCCGCCGAGGACCCAGTAGGCGGCTGGCGTCTCGCCAAAGCCGAGCGCAAGAACGGCGGCAGTCACCGAGAAGGCCACGCCAATGCCTTGGGCAAAACGCTTCGGTGGGCCTGGGCAATACTGAGGCTCGATCGGAATTCGGGGAGTAATGACCCGGACCGCCAGCTGACCAAGCGGGCTCATCGTTGGGCCAGTCAGTACGCGGGCTATGAATCCATAGGCGATGACGGCCGTCATCCAAGGCTGGTCAAGCACGATTGTCAGCATGCACATGACCACAACGCCTGAGGCAACGATCCGCGCGGAGATCTCGTTTACGGGGTTTGGAAATGAGAAGAACTGCTTGAGCATCTGGGCTCCCGATCCTGACAGCTGCACGCCAGCTCGTAGGGTGGATGAGTGCGAGGTTAGCCGATCAAACGCTTCGTCAGACCGGGCGTGGCAAGATCCGATCAATGACACGCACCCGTAACCTTGGATATGCCGACACATGCTGGCCGGCGGAGGATGGAGGCCCGACACGGGAGCAGGCGCCAACGGGAATTGAACGGCTGTTGGACTCCAGTTCAGACAGCTTCAAGCTGCTTGCCGGCCGACCCGCCTCCGGGGCGCACATGGCAGTGGTCGGGGACGAAGGGAGGGTCTACCTGTTGCGGTCAATTTTCGGCCCTCGGACGATTGATGATCCCGCCGAGGCTGTGGTGGAGCTGATCAACCCGCTGACCCTTGAGACTGTGACCTCGTCCGTGGTTCTGCCCGCCGGACCTTGGTGGGCAGGTGGCCTTGCCGCACATGCCAACGGGCACATAATTGTTGTTTCCGGCCGTTGGATACACAGGCTGGATTCCAAGTCACTCGAGGTTCTCGCTGCCCGTGAGCTTCCAGTCAACCGTCCACACAATTCGTTCGTGGTTCTGGACGATGGCACGGTGGTCCTGAAGGACATTGACCGCACGCTCGAGTCACCTGCCCAGCTTCACGCGCTTGACCCGATGACTCTTGAGGACCGCTGCGCGCCAGTTTCCCTCGGCGAGACCGTAATCGCCCGACTCAGCGCTGACTCAAACACGGTCTACGCAGTCGGAGTGGACCACGCCATGCGTATCCATTGGAACGGGACCAGACTGCAGGTTGACCCGGACTGGAGGCACAACTACCGTGTACTCGACGGTCACGGCTATGGCTGGGATCCGGTTGTCAGCGCAGGCCGACTCTGGTTCCTTGATCAAGGGCGCCACCGATTCCGGATTTCAATGCGTGGCTCGGGCCTCGATGAGGGTCCGGTTCGACTTCACTCGGTTCCTCTGGACGATTCAAGCGCTGCGACCGAGGTTGTGATCTGTGGTGAACGCAATGGAGCGATCACGAACCCACCGTTGATTGATGCTGACCGGATGGTTGCCATCGGGTACGACTCCGCCAACGGCTGGATTACGGCGTATGCGATTCCAGAGGACGTGTCTGCGACGCCGACGGAACTCTGGCGCAAGCCACTGCACACAGCCCCACATCTGCTTCGTTTCGCTGGCAGCGGAGAGCTGCTCGCGGCTGACCATCGCGCCCCATGGCCTTGGGCAACCAGGGCAGGATCCTGGCTGCTTGACCGTTGGCTTGCCGATCCGCTCCGTCGGTCGGGCGAACGGACGCCTCATATGGAGTCCAGACTTGCCCGGCTGTTCGCAGGAGAGGACATGGTCGTCCTTGACATCGAAACGGGCGAGGAGAAGGCGAGGGCCCGCATGCCGGTAGTGGCCCAGTCGGTGATGTTCCCCACGGCGGGTGAGAACCGTGATGTGATCATGTCTACGGTGACCAGCGTCTTCCGCGTCGGCATGGCCTGAGGAAACGCAGCTACCGTTCCCCAGACAATGGAAGCAACTGCTGCGAACCCGCCCAGCTCAAATCGGAGATGGTGGACGGCCGTCGGGCTGATCACGGCGCTTGCAACGGTCCCGAGAGTCATCGGTTCTTTCGAGGGCATTGCTTGGGACGAGCTGTACCTTCGAGCCTGGGTACATGGAAGGTCGCTCGGGGAGATGCTTCATCTGGTTGCAGTGAAGGAGAAGACTCCGCCCCTGGGGTTTGTCCTTTCATGGATTGCCGATCAGTTGGGCTCCGGGTCTTCCAGCTCGGGACTGATCAGGCTTCCCTCTCTGCTTGCCGGAGTTGCACTGATTCCCATTGTGGCCCTGCTCGGCCGACGCCTTATCGGCTCTCGAGCCGGAGTAGCTGCTGCGGCGATCGCAGCGGCCAGCCCATTCCTCGTCTTCTACTCGGTTGAGGCGCGCTCCTATTCGCTGACAGTTGCGCTCTCGACAGCCTCCACTCTACTGCTGCTTCGTGCGCTGGATCGGGGAGGGAAGGCAAATTGGATTTTCTATTCGGGAGTTTCCGCG
>JAPLCH010000264.1 GCA_026392325.1 Solirubrobacterales bacterium
GCGGATCTGCGCTGGCTGACCGGTTTCACGGGAAGCAGCGGGGCGGCAGTCGTTGCAGGGGCAGGGTCTGAGTTCATCACGGACTTCAGATATGCAGAGCAGGCTCCCGCTCAGGTTGGCGAGGGGTTCGGTGTCCGGATATCGGACGGCCCAGTGATCAAGGCCGTTGGAGCGACAGTTCTAGAGCTTGGTCTTTCCGCCGTTGGCTTCGACCCGTCTCAGATGACGGTTTCTGAGCACGCCCTTCTAAGCGAGGAGCTTGCGGACAGCGCTCAACTCATTCCCGTTGACGATGGCTTGAGCCCATTTAGATCTGTGAAGCACGCTGACGAGATCGCTGCAATCGCTGCTGCGGCAACATTGGCAGATGAGGCGTTCGAGTCGGTGGTCGGTCGCGGGATCGTCGGCCGGACGGAACGCGAAGTTGCCTTTGATCTTGAAGTCGAAGCCAGGAGGCTGGGTGCCACCGGCATGTCGTTCCCGCCGATCGTTGCCGGTGGAGCTCATGGGGCCCTCCCTCACGCAGAGCCGCGTGAGGTGAAGATCGCTCTGGACACACTCGTGGTGATCGATTGGGGCGTTGTCCTCGATGGGTACTGTTCCGATTGCACACGAACGGTGGCGACGGGAGAACTAGATCCCGAGGCAGCCAGAATTCATGCGGTGGTTGACTCTGCGCGAGTTGCCGCGATCAACGCGCTAAGGCCTGGCCTGACTGGGCGAGAGGTGGACGCTATAGCGAGGGATCTCATCACGGACGCAGGCTATGGGGACTACTTTGGGCATGGTCTCGGGCATGGAGTCGGGTTGGAAATACACGAGGCGCCAACTGTTGGAAAGTCGGGCACTGTGGCGCTTGAGGCAGGGATGGTCGTGACTGTTGAACCGGGCATTTATCTCCCAGGTAAGTTTGGCTGCAGAATTGAGGATCTGCTCGTGGTGACCGACTTTGGATCGCGTTCGCTTACTTCCCTCGACCGGGGTCCGCTCCGAGTCGGGTGATTCCCGGCTAACCTGTCGAACGATGATCTCAACGAACCAATTTAAGAACGGGAACCACATTGATGTTGATGGCGTGGTTTTCAAGATCATGGACTTTCAACATGTGAAGCCCGGCAAGGGCGGCGCATTTGTGCGTACGAAGCTCAAGCGGATCAGCGACGGGGCGGTAATTGACCGCACCTTCCGCGCTGGAGAAAAGTTCCGGGCTGTCCGAACTGAGCTGCGAAAGATGCAGTACCTCTACCGAGACGGCACTGACGCTCACTTCATGGACAACGAGAGCTTCGAGCAGACAGCCATTCCTGAGGTTGTCATTGAGGAACGCCTCAAATGGATGCTCGAGAATGATTCGGTGGATGTTCTCTCCATTGATGATGCGCCGAGTGACATTCAGCTTCCAAGCGCGGTTGATCTTGCTATCGCGGAGACTGAGCCTGGACTTAAGGGCGACACGGCGTCAGGTGGCGGTACCAAGCCAGCGGTGCTCGAGACTGGCGCCCGAGTGATGGTTCCACTGTTCATCGACACGGGCGAGAAGATCCGCGTCGACACGCGCTCCGGCGAATACGTCTCACGTGCGTAGGCGCGACCAACGCCGGGCGGCAGTCTTTGCTGTCTACCAGTTTGAGGTAACCGGAACTCCGGTTGAGGACCTTCTGGAAGAGGGCTCGACCGCTTGGACAATTGCTTTGGCGAAAGCAGCTCAAGCCAATGCTCCCGTGCTCGATGCCACGATTGATCGCCTTGCGTCTGGATGGTCAATTGATCGGATTGCTCCTCTAGAGAAGGCGATACTACGTGTGGCCATTTTGGAGATCACGTTGCCCGAGGCGATTGCTCATGGGGAGCCCATTCCTCCGGAGGGCGCGGTCAATGAGGCTGTCGAAACTGCCAAGCAATTCTGCGGAACCGATGCACCAGGTTTTGTCAACGGCATACTTGGAACTGTGATTGAGGAGGCAAGGGCATGAGCGAAGAGCTGAACCGGATTGTCAAGCGGATAGAGGATGAAGCACGCCGACTCTCGGCTGGGGATTTGGACCAGGATGGCGCTGCCGACGCCGCGACTGAAGTTGCTCGTCTAGCCGGTGAGGCTGCCGCGATCGTTGATGGCTTTGCGCGTGCTGCTAAACAGGTTCCAGCTGCCCCAGGTCAGTCACGGCTTCCGATGGACTCCGGCTCTGGCCGTTGACGCCACGCGATCTTCTAAGCTTTGGTCCATGAGCTTCTCACGAACACAGACATTTAAAGCAGGGACAGCTGACCCAGCGATCGAGCGAGTATTTCTCAGGACGGTGTTTGCCTGGATGTTCCTCGGGCTCGGAGTGACCGCCGGTATAGCCGCTTGGTTCTCCAGCAACCAGCAGGTGATGGACAAGCTTCAGGCCAATCCGACGTGGATGATCGTCGCGATCATTGTTCAGCTCGGTCTGGTGATGGGAATTTCATTTGGCATGAACAAGATCAGCTCGGCTACAGCCACTCTTCTCTTCATGCTCTACGCGGGCATCACCGGAGTTGTTTTCGCTGTGATCTTGAGCCAGTTTTCCAAGGGTTCTATTGCGATGGCTTTCGCTGGAGCTTCCGGTGTGTTTGGAGGCATGGCTGTTTGGGGCTACACAACAAAGCGCGACTTGAGTGGATTGGGTCCCGTGCTCTTTGGAGCACTGATTGGGCTGATCGTCGCTTCAGTCGTCTTCATGTTTGTTGGCGGTCAGACCTTCAACCTGATCTTGGGCTACGGAGGCGTGGTGATCTTTGCCGGCCTTACCGCCTGGGATATCCAGCAGATCAAGTCCTTCTCAGGTGCTGCGACGGATGAGGAGAGTGGCAAGAAGCTGGCCATTTTCGGCGCACTTTCTCTCTACCTCAACTTCATTAATATTTTCCTCAGTCTGCTTCGCATCTTCGGCTCGTCCAGGTAGGCGAAGTGGAGACGTTGGGAGCCGCGGCCCCCGTGGACTACCCGGATGACCTGCGCCAGCTTGCGGACCGGTATCTCGAAGAGCTGACATTTCCGGGTGGTGAGGTTGTTCCAGGGCTTGTTGAGGCGATGCGCTATTCGCTTCTGGCCGGAGGAAAGCGAATCCGTCCAGTGA
>JAPLCH010000165.1 GCA_026392325.1 Solirubrobacterales bacterium
CAGCGCGTGGACCCGAGCCCATCCAGGCGATGTCGTTCGCGATCTTCGTAAGTGAAACAGCAAGGACCTTGAGTGCGCCGGACATCTCTACAAGCGAGTCGCGGTTTCCCTGCGCCTCGAACGGATCCTCTGGGGCATTGATTGGAAGACCACTCTCAGCGGAGAGGCGGTTTCGTACCTTGGCTGCAAAATCAGCGTGCGTGTTGAGGCCAGTTCCGGTTGCAGTTCCGCCAAGCGGAATCTGAGCTACCTGTGGGAGCGAAAGCCTTACGCGACGGGCACCAAGTCGGACCTGTGCTGCGTAGCCACCAAACTCCTGGCCCAGCGTTACCGGCACGGCGTCCATCAGGTGCGTCCGGCCACTCTTGACAATGTCGTGGAACTCGACGGCCTTCGCTGCAAGTGACTTCTCGAGCTTCTCAAGTGCGGGAAGAAGGTCATTGGTCGCCTCATCAAGCGCTGCAAGGTGAGCAGCTGACGGGAACACATCGTTGCTGCTCTGTCCCATGTTCACATGGTCGTTCGGGTGGGCTCCGTCGCCGGCAAGGTTCGCGATGACCTCATTGGCGTTCATGTTCGATGAGGTGCCAGAGCCCGTTTGGAAAACGTCAATTGGGAACTGGTTGTCATGTTCTCCGCGTCCAACTGCGTCGCCGGCGGCCGCAATGCGGTCGGCAAGGTCACCTTCAAGGAGACCAAGTTCGCTGTTTGAGCGAGCTGCTGCTGCCTTGATGTTTCCGAGCCAGCGAATGAGTGGAACGGGAATGGGCTCGCCCGAAACGGGGAAGTTGCCAATGGCTTTGTCGGTCTCTCCGCCCCAAAGGCGGTCTGCGGGTGTTTCTGACATTTAGTTCTCCTGCGATTGGGCGGTTTAAAAGAGGGTCGGTGTAACGCTACCGCTCAGCGTACGAACGCGGTGATCTCACGCGCGAGGCCGATCGGATCGTCGTAGGCGGGGAGGTACCCGGTGCGTTCAAGCACACGCAGCTGAGCGTTGGGAATCAGGTCCAGCGCCTGTCGTGCCGTTTCCATTGGGTGCATGGGGTCTCGGTCTGCCCAGAGGAGCAGGGTTGGACACTGGACGGCAGCGTAGATATCCATCAGGTCCCGCTCTGGGCCGGAAGGCCAGTTTCTGGCAAACCGTGCCCAGGCCCGCGACCGACCTCGGTCTCCAACCTCTGAGAATGCGTGGCGGATCAAGTCCTCTGCCTCCGGATTGCCGCTTTCAGTGAGGCGTCGGGCGAGCATTGGACCGGCTCCCGCTTTTGCTCCTCTGGCGAGCAGACGGTCGAGTCCTGGAATACCTGCCGCACGGGCTGCAGTCCGCCATGCGCCAAGCAGTCCCGCCCGCTGAGGTTTCCCGTAAAGCTGGCTGGAGCAGAGGATCAGCCAACTGGGGGATACGCCACCTGACGCAACTGCCCTGAGCGCCAGATCCCCACCAAGTCCATGCCCGCCGATGGCAGCCCGTGATCCACCCACCGTTCTGCAGAAGTCCGCGATCACCTCGGTCATCCAAGGACGGTCGTAGGCGTGACCCGGCCTGTCCTCACTGTCGCCATGCAATGGAAGGTCGGGCAGGATCACCCGGAACCTGTCGGTCAGGTACTCCACTGCAGGCGCCCACTCGCGGTGCGACATGCCGAGCGAGTGCAGGAGGATCAGCGGAGTTCCCGACCCTGCCTCGCGATAGGCAATGCGGGCTCCGTCACTGTGGTGATGGAGCCGGAGCTTCAACCGACCTTCTGGATTGGGTTGGGAAGGTCAAGGCCCCACTTTGTCATTCCATCCTCAATGGCTTTCACCGTGTGCTTGAGGACTTCGACCCTGGCGTGCCGCTTTGACTCACCCGCAATTGGAATCCACGGCGCGTCTTTGTGGTCAGTGCGCTTAAGCATTTCCTCCACTGCGGCGAGGTAGTCATCATGGCGTTCGCGGTTGCGCCAGTCCTCCTCCGTCAGCTTCCATTGGCGAAGCGGGTCCTGCCTGCGGCGTTCGAACCGTTTGAGCTGTTCTTCCAGGCTGATGTGCATCCAGAACTTCAAGATCACAGTGCCCTCATCGGCAAGACCTCGTTCGAAGTTGGTGATCTCAGAGTAGGCCCGTTGCCACTGTTCCTTGCGGGCAAATTCCTCCACGCGCTCAACCAGTACCCGCCCGTACCAAGTGCGGTCGAATACAGCCATGCCTCCCCAGCCGGGGAGTGCGTTGTTGAAGCGGATCAGGAAGTGGTGGCGCTTCTCATCTGGGGTGGGCGCAGCAAACTGCGCAACCCGAACATGCCGTGGGTCAAGCGGGGAGACAAGGCGCTTGATTGCGCCGCCCTTGCCAGAGGCATCCCATCCTTCAAACATGACGAGAACGGGCGGGCCGAGCCTTCCGTCACCGAGCATCCCGCCGCAAGCAAGGCGCAGTTCGAGCATCCGGTTTTGGAGCACTGCCAGCTGGACGGTCTCTTCTTCTCGGGAGAGTCTTTGCGTCAGGTCAATCTTCTCAAGTATTCCCATTGGGACATGCTCTCATGCCCGGGTGTCCCGCGCCGCAATCTTCAGGGATCTAGACTGCAGCTTGAATGTCAAAGCACCCGTACACAATGCTGTCAGAGAAGTTCGAGCAAGCAAAGCTTGAGGAGGGAATCCTTGAGCGTTGGCGCGAGCTTGACGTTTTCGAGAAGAGCATGAAGGCAAGGGCTACTGGAAAGCCTTGGGTTTTCTACGAAGGCCCTCCCACCGCAAACGGCATGCCGGGGACACACCATGTGCTCGCCCGAGTGTTCAAGGATGTCTTCCCTCGCTACCAGACGATGCAAGGTCGTCGTGTTGAGCGCAAAGGCGGTTGGGACTGCCACGGCCTTCCGGTTGAGCTGGCAGTAGAGGCCGAGCTTGGCTTCACGAGCAAGGCTGACATTGAGAAGTACGGAATTGCCGAGTTCAACCAGAAATGCCGTGACTCAGTGTTTCTTCATGTTGAAGAGTGGAACCGCCTGACCGAGAGGATCGGCTTCTGGATTGACCTTGACGACGCTTACAGAACACTTGACTCGACATATGTGGAATCCATCTGGTGGGCACTGAAGAACATTGCCAACAAGGGGCTTCTGTATGAGGGACACAAGGTTGTGCCCTACTGCCCACGCTGCGGCACGGCACTTTCCTCACATGAACTTGGGCAGCCAGGCGCCTACCGTGATGTGACTGACACGGCCGCGTTCGTCCGCATGCCGATTGCAGTTCCGCACGGTCCCGTGGGCGTGAGTGACGAATTGGTTGTCTGGACGACGACTCCGTGGACTCTCGTCTCAAACGCTGCAGTCGCGATCGATCCGGGTCTGACCTACGTTCGGGCCAAGGTTCCCGGGATTGAATCGGCGCTTATTGTTGCCGAGGCGCTTGTCGAGTCCGCACTGGGCGAGGACGCCGAAGTTCTCTCCAGCTTTCCTGGCTCTGAGCTGGTTGGGGCTGCCTACAGGCCGCCATTCGATTTCATTGCCGGTTCCGAATATGGACCGGAGGGACATACGGTCCTGGCGGCTGACTTTGTTACTGCAGAGGACGGCACAGGGCTGGTCCACACCGCGATCGCCTTTGGTGAGGAAGACTTCAAGCTTGGTGAAAGCGTTGGGCTTGCCCCAATCAACCCGGTCAAGGCCGATGGCACCTATGACGAGCGAATTGGCAAGTATGAGGGCCGTCTGGTCAAGGACTGTGACGCTGACCTTGTCGCCGACCTTGAAGCACGTGACCGCTTGCTCCGCGCCGAGCCATACGAGCATTCGTACCCGCACTGCTGGCGCTGCTCAACGCCCCTGATCTATTACGCAAAGCCGTCCTGGTACATCGCCACATCGAAGATCAAGGATCGAATGATGGAGGAGAACCAGAAGATCGACTGGCATCCCGAGCATGTCAAGGATGGCCGTTTTGGCAAGTGGCTTGAGAACAATGTGGACTGGGCGCTTTCACGCGAGCGTTATTGGGGAACGCCGCTGCCTGTCTGGCGCTGCTCGAAGGGTCACATTCATGTGATCGGC
>JAPLCH010000182.1 GCA_026392325.1 Solirubrobacterales bacterium
AGCTGCGAGGTCTACATGTCCGTTCTCAAGCGGGGCTGGCTCCATCGTCTGAGAGTAGCCGCTTAGAGCTCGCTGATCCGTCGACGGAGAATCTTTCCAGTCGCGGTCCTGGGGAGCTCATCAAGGAAGAGGATTTCTCGGGGAACTTTGTACCTTGCAAGTTGCGCCTTGACATGTTCTGTGAGCTCCTCGGCAGTAAGCGAGGCGCCAGGTTCAAGGACAACTGCTGCCCTGAGGCGTTGTCCGAAGTCTGGGTCCGGAACTCCGACCACCGCAGCTTCCTTGACTCCGTGATGGGAATTGATGCAGTCCTCAACCTCCTCAGGGAAGACGTTTTCGCCACCGGAGATGATCATGTCGTCGTCTCGCCCCTCGACAAAGAGCCGTCCCCCGTCATCGAAGCGCCCGACATCACCAGTGCTCATCATTCCCTCGAGCACTTCCTTGCCACCACCGCCGGTGTATCCCTCAAAGAGCATGTCATTCGCTACAAAGATCCTTCCTCGCTCGCCCTGTGGGACCTCAAGTCCTTCCTCGTCCACCAAGACGACGTTCACTCCACGAGGTGGCCGGCCAGCCGTCCCCGGAGCGGCAAGAAGATCTTCTGGAGTGGCAATCGTTGCCCATGCCACTTCAGTTGAGCCATAAAGGTTGTGCAGCACTGGCCCGAACTGGTCCATCGCGGCCTTCCCGAGCTCAGCTGAAAGTGCCGACCCGCTCGCAGCGATGATCTTGAGTGTTCCCGGAGCAACCGTTTTGCTCGAAGCCGGAAGGTCCAGGATCCGCTTCAGCATCACGGGAACCACGACAAGGGCAGATGCGTCGAACCTGTTGATGTCCTCAACCACCTGTGTCGGATCGAACCTGCGTCGGAGGACGATTGTTGAGCCAAGTGCCGTCGCGAAGCTCAGATGGGCGAAGCCCCACGAGTGGAACAGCGGAGCCGCGATCACTGTGACCTCCCCTGCGCGCAGGGGGATCTTCTCCAATAGCCCTGCAATGTCAAGCATTGACGGGGTCTTGCCTCGCTTGGCTCCCTTGGGTGTGCCCGTGGTCCCTGAGGTGAGAATCACCGTGCGACCCGGGGCCTCGGGTACCGGTGGGTCGTTCTTTGAGGCGGAGGCAACAAAGGAGTCGATGCTGTCCCGCCCCGGAGCTTCAGACGCACCCCACGCGATAAGGACTGGTCCTGTTACTCCTGAAGACTCGACCTTCTCGTCAAATTCAAGGTCGTGAATCAGACCGACAACGCCTTCGCGCTCGACAACTCCCTGAACCTGCGGAGCTGCGAATGAGGTGTTAAGCAGAACGAGATCGGCCCCGATCCGGGCGATGGCACCGACTGCGACGACAAAGTCAGCTTGGTCACGCATCATCACCGCGACTGCATCACCGGCCTTGATGCCCCTGTCCGCGAGGGCTCTGCTGAGTGCTCCAGCCCGATCGCTCAGCTCAGACCACGTGTAAACCCCACTGTCATCAATGACAGCGAGCCTTCCACCATGTCTGGCAGCAGCAACTTCAAGCGCAGCCGTCCGGTCCGGACGGTCAATGCCGACCAGCCCAGACGAAATCAGGGTTGAAATCCCGGCCAGGCTGCGCTGAATTTTGTCAGTGGCTTCGCTCACGTTGAGCAGAACCTACAGCGGCCGGGATGGTGAGTGTCGACCGACAGTCAGCCGTCAGTCTTCAAGATGATCGTCACGACCCGCAAGTCTGTCGCGGCCACGCTGCACGGCCGCGGTGAACTTGGTGAGGTTGTCCTCAAGGCTGTGAAGAACATCGTCCGCGTAATCCTCGGCACCGAGTCGGATCTCGCGCTCACGGGCGCGGGCGTCCTCGACGATGTCCTCAGCTGCGCGTTCAGCTTCCTTTGTGACTTCCTGCTCAGCAATCAACTTGTCTTGGCGTTCACGGGCTTCAGCGAGAATCCGCTCAGCTTCGCGCTTCGCTTCGGCGAGCATTTCCTGCCGCTCCTTCACAATCCATCGCGCCTGCTTGATCTCCTCAGGGATCGTCGCGCGCATCTGATCAAGGAGGTCATAGATCTCCTCCTTGTCGACACGCACCTGATCGGTGAGTGGAACCTGCTTTGCGTTGTGGACCAAATCGTCCAGCTTGTCAATCAATACGAGAACATCCATTAGGGCTTCCTTTCGATGCCGGAAGTGTTGCGCCTTCTAGCGAGAAAGCTCCTGTTGCAAGCGTTCTGCCACAGCGGGCGGTACGAGTCCGTCGATTTTGCCACCAAAAGTTGCGAGTTCTTTGATGCCACTTGAACTGATGAAACTGTATTTGGGGGACGCCATCAAGTAAAGCGACTCAATATCGGGCGCCTGGAGGCGGTTGAGCTGGTTCATTTCAAACTCATATTCAAAGTCTGAGATAGCGCGCAAACCCTTGACGACAGCCTTCGCACCGCGAGCACGGGCGAAGTCGACAACCAGTGTGGAGAAGGGCTCAGCCGTCACATTGCCGTGATGAGCAGTCGCCTCCGAGATGAAGGCGAGACGCTCGTCAATGGTGAAAAGAGCCTTGGACTTTCGCACTGAAAGATTGACGACGGCAACAACAACCTCGTCGAACATTTCCGCAGCACGAGCGATCACATCAAGGTGACCGTTGGTGACAGGGTCGTAAGACCCGGGGCAAATTGCTATTCGGTTATCGGGTGCCATAGAAGCGGATGAGGGTATCGCCGTAACGCTTTTCGCGCAGTAGCGCCAGTTCGGTCTCCATTGGATCCTTCGCTGAACTCTCACAGATCACAGTAGCCCCTTCGGCCAATATGGGTAGCAGGACGGATGCCAGCCGCTCACCAACCGCAGCAGCATCACGGTAAGGAGGGTCAACCATCACCACGTCAAACTGGGCGCCGGCGGCTGCGAGTCGTGAGACAGCAACCACCCAATCGGAATGAATCACCTTCACCACATCTGCAACATCAAGAAGCGCGACGTTTGCATCCAGACAGGACTTTGCCGCACGGTCCGAATCAATAAGAACCGAACTTACAGCGCCTCGCGAAATGGCCTCGAGACCAAATGCTCCCGACCCCGCGAACAGGTCGAGGGTCCGCATCCCGTGCAATGAACCAAGGCTGGAAAAGAGAGCTTCCCTAACGCGGTCGGCTGTTGGACGGGTACCCGAGCCCTTGGGTACCGAGATCTTCCGACCTCCGAACTCCCCGCTGATAATTCTCAACATCTGGTCATCACGCAGCGATGCGGTCCTGAGGCAAGTCATCATCTGAGTTGCTGATCAGCAGTCCCACAAGCGCGTGTCGAGGATCCTCAAAGCCGGGGTCTGACTCCAGCACTTCGCGGGCAATCCCATGGGCAAGTTCGAGAAGTTCAATGTCAGCTGGCAGCTCGGCCGCCTTCAGCCGTGGCAGACCAGACTGACGGACCCCCGTCAGTTCTCCCTCACCGCGAAGCTCGAGATCCAACTCCGCGAGGACAAAGCCGTCATGCGAGGACTCCATTGCCGCCAAGCGCCGGGCCTGCTTTGGCCCGCAGAGAAGACACAGGCCAGGCCGCGCCCCCCGTCCAACCCTCCCACGCAACTGGTGGAGCTGAGCAAGACCAAACCG
>JAPLCH010000207.1 GCA_026392325.1 Solirubrobacterales bacterium
GGTTAGAGCACCGGACTTTTAATCCGGCGGGCTGGGTTCGAGTCCCAGGGGGCGCACTCTTTTCGAGTGCCCTGCCCCACGCGGCTGAGCGGTCAGTAAGACCCGCTGCGTGGGCATGGCGAGATGCGAATTGCCACCTCAGCCGAGCCCGGCAGAAAGGCATCCGTTGTCTCAACAACGGCCAGCTGCACGATGGTCCCATTGCCAAGGTCCACGGGGCCCTGCTGAATGACCTTTGCGGAGCCTGCCTTGTAAGGGATGCCCAAAGTTGGGACGATCTTCGCCGATCCGCGACCCGCCGGACACTTGGCGACCGTGTAGACAATGCTGAATCCATCAGTGCGCCCGGGGCGAAGCCCGTAGGACGTTGCAATCGCGGGTGGGATCTTCTCCCTCTGGGCTGGCGGCGGTGTTCCCACAACAACTGTCACTGGAGTCCCCTGCAGGATTGACGAACCAGCTGGAGGCGACTGCGCCAATGCAGTTCCCACCTCCGCATTGCTTCGCGCTCGGCGCGACACAAAGCGGGGCTCAAGGTGTAGGTCCTGAATTCGAGCACTTGCCGAGCCGCCCGTGTAACCGATAAGCCTTGGAACGGTCACATAGACCGCAGGCTCATCAACCCAGAGCTTCACTGTGGCGCCAACAGCCGCAACCTGGCCTGGCGACGGGGACTGCGCACCCACCCTGCCCGGGCGACCGATTCCAGGTGCGGGCAGAACCAAAATCCCAAGTCTGGACAACAAGAGCGACTGCTTTGCGGCGCTCAACCGACTTCCGGTCAAATCCGGCACGGCCGTCGTTCTGGCGCCACCGCTCACAAGCAGGACCACAAAAGTGCCCTTGCGAACCTTCGCTCCCGCCCCAGGCGAGGACCTGACCACGCGACCGGCAGGGACTAGGGCGCTGGTGATGTTGACCACCTGAACCCTGAACCCCCCCTGCTGGAGGGTGTAAGCGGCGAGTCCGCCCTGAAGTCCTGTTGCGTCAGGCATCTGGCCGGCAGGCGGCCCGCCTGACACTCGCACTTTGATCCGCTCAACATCAGTCTTGTCACCGGCTGCCGGCTCCGTGCTGGCGATCAAACCGGCTGGCATGTTGGAGATCACCTTGATCGGACTGGTCTTGAACCCATCAAGATTCAACATCTTCTGTCCGGCGGGAAACTGCAGCCCTGAAATGTTTGGGACGATCTTGCCGCCCCCTCCGCAACCAGCAGCGAAGATCGCGACCGCCATGATGAACAGGCCGGAGGCAAGGGCTCCAAAGATGCGGTTGCTAGGTCTAGCCATCGTGCGCAGGAGAGTAGCGGGCGCCAGCATTGACTCAGGCGATTTGACGACCATGCCTGCTGCGACGATCATTGACAAGGCAGTGCAAACCACCAGACTCAAAGAGGACCGATGACCGCAACGCAGGCATTTACCGAGCTGGGACAGAGCCTCTGGCTTGACGACATTTCAAAATCTTTGCTCGACGACGGGCGCCTCCAGAGGTACATCAGCGAGTTGGGTGTAACCGGCCTCACCTCCAACCCTGCGATCTTCCAATCCGCAATTGGCGGCTCCGACGCCTATGACACTGCAATCAACGAACTTGCAGCCAAGGGACTTTCGGGAGAGGACCTTCTGTTCGCCCTGATGATTGACGACCTCCAGCGCGCGGCAGATGAATTCACCGCCGTCCACAAACGCACAAGTCAGGTTGACGGCCATGTTTCACTCGAGGTCTCACCGCTGCTTGCGCGTGATCCTGAAGCCACGGCCGCTCAGGCAGTTGACGTCCACTCCCGTGTGAACAGGGCGAACCTCCTCGTCAAGATCCCCGGCACATCCGAAGGCCTTGATGCCATCACGCGGACGATCCGCGCTGGGATTCCCGTCAACGTCACGCTCCTCTTTGACGACCGTCAGTTCAAAGCTGCCAATGAAGCCGTCCGGATTGGACTGGAGCAGCGTTTGAGCGACGGTAACCCGATTGATGTTGCCTCCGTGGCCTCCGTATTCGTCTCACGCTGGGACAAGGCCGTGGCGGACATCGTTGAAGGTGACCTGCTCAACAGGTTGGGCGTGAACGTAATGAACCGCGTTTGGGCCGAGTACCAACGGCAACTCGGCGACCCAGCCTGGCGACGCCTGATGAACGAGGGAGCGCGACCACAGCGGCTCCTCTGGGCAAGCACGGGAACGAAGGATCCGAACGCTCCTGCAGTTCTTTATGTGGACGAACTCGCTGCACCCCTTACCGTGAACACCATGCCGGAAAAAACACTTCTCGCAGCAGCTGAACAAGGCAATGTTGGACCACGGCTGGATGTTGCCGCCGCTGAGGCCGAACTTGACCGCTTCAGTGCAGCAGGAGTGGATGTTGTGGCGCTTGGCGACAAGCTCCAGAACGACGGTGTTGTCCTCTTTGAGGACGCTTGGCGAAGCGTGCTGGAGACACTTGCCGAAAAAGTCGGCCAGTTGAAAGCCCAGCAGACCGCCTGACCGGTGCCGTACGAAGGTCCACCCCTCCCACCTCCGGTGGCTGAGACCGCGGAGTGGTCCGCGCTGAGTGCGCTCGCTGCTGCCAACAGACGGCATGACCCGCGCGCTTCACTGAATGACCCGGAGCGATGTGCTCGCCTTGTGGTTGACGCCTGCGGATTGCGGATTGACTTCACACGGCAGCTTTACGACCTTCCGACACTGGACCTTCTGCTGGCCCTCGCCCGCACGCAAGGCGTCGTTGGCACGGTTGAAAACACTCTTCGAGGCGGGCAGGTCAACGCAACAGAAGGACGGGCGGCCCTGCACACCGCTCTGCGGATTCCACCTGGGGGAAGCCTTGTCGTTGACGGCGTTGACGTGGCAGCAGATGTTCACGCTGAACTTGACCGGATGAGCGCTTTCTGCGACGAGGTGCGGTCCGGCAACTGGCGGGGACACAACGGCGTTCCAGTCAAGGCCATTGTCAACATTGGAATCGGCGGCTCAAACCTCGGTCCAAAAATGGCCGTTGAGGGCTTGCGGCCCTTCGTCGACGAGAGCCTTGACATGCGCTTCGTTTCCAATGTGGACCCCGCTGATTTGGACCGTGCGCTGAAGGGACTTGACCCACAGACAACCCTGTTCGTCGTCTGTTCCAAATCCTTCACGACGCTCGAAACGATGACCAATGCAGCGGCCGCGCGCGAATGGGTTATCGCCGGCCACGGAGGGGACAGCACTGCCGTCTCGTCACACATGGTTGCCGTGTCCACAGCACGAGATCAGGTTGCCGACTTTGGGATTGACCCCGCGACGGGAATGTTCGGATTCTGGGAATGGGTTGGTGGCCGCTACTCCGTCGGATCGGCAATCGGGCTTTCGCTGATGCTCGCCATTGGACCAACAGGGTTCCGCGAATTCCTGGCTGGCATGCGAGAGATGGATGAGCACTTCCGCACCGCCCCTGCAGACCACAATCTGCCAATCCTCCTTGCGCTTACTTGGCTCTGGAACGGGAGCATCTTTGCCCATGACAGCGTTGCTGTGCTGCCCTATTCCAGCGACCTGCACCTCTTCCCGTCATACCTGCAGCAGCTCGACATGGAAAGCAACGGCAAACGCGTTCGTGCAGATGGGACTCCAGTCGGCGTCCATACGGGCCCTGTTGTTTGGGGTGAAGCCGGTACCGACGGGCAACATGCCTTCCATCAACTTCTTCATCAGGGAACGCGAGTTGTTCCGTGTGATCTGATCGGCTTTGCCAAATCAATTGCTCCTGACCAGCAGGCTCGCCAAGACCTGCTGATGGCAAACCTTGTCGCCCAGGCCGAGGCTCTTTCCGTCGGGCGCACGGAAGCCGAAGCCGCGAGCCTTGAGGACGGCGAGGACCTCGCCTCACACAGAACATTCCCAGGAGGGAAGCCTGTGACGGTGATTCTCGCCCAGCAGCTGGACCCAATGACCCTTGGCAAGCTCGTTGCCCTCTACGAACACAAGGTGCTGGTCGAAGCGGCCATCTGGGGCACCAACCCATTTGACCAATGGGGAGTGGAGCTAGGCAAAGAGATGGCGGATGTGATCGTGCCGGAGCTTCATGGCTCTTCCAAGGACGCCCATGACGCGTCCACATCGGCTCTGATCGACGCCGTTCGCGCACTCCGGTCAAACTAAGCAAATGGCTTTGGGCAAAGCGATGGGTGTCCTTGGCAGCGTGGCTGCCGTTACCCATGCTGGGCCGGCACTGATGCCGCTCTTCCCCCCATTGGCAAGCCTGCTTGGCGTTCCACGGACTCTTCCAGAGGCTCCTTCGCGTCCCGAGGTAGCAATCACCTTCGACGACGGTCCCCATCCGGAGGGCACGCCGGCAGTGCTGGACATCCTCTCCGACGAAGGCATTCTCGCAACATTCTTCCTTGTGGGGGAACGAGTTCGCGCAAACCCCCAGCTGGCACAGGAGATTGTCGAGGCCGGCCACAAGGTGGCCCTTCACTGTGACTTGCACCGCAACGCACTTCGGCTTACCGGAGCCCAGATCCGGGATGACATCGCGCGAGCTCAGGCGACCATTCAGGACACCACCGGGGTTGACCCTCAGCTTCAGCGGGCACCGCTGGGGATTTACACGCCAGCGTTCCTGCGGGAAGTGAAGCGCGCTGGCCTTCAACCGTGGATCTGGTCGCAGTGGGGCCGCGACTGGCGCGCTCGGGCAACTCCAGAGTCAATCGTGAAGGATGCAACAGCAAAGCTGACGCCTGGGGACGTCGTTCTGCTGCATGACGGAGACGACTACTCCGCGGAGGGTTCTCACAGAAGGACAGTCGCTGCTCTCCCGGCGATCCTGAACGCCGTCAAAGCGCGTAGTCTTGACGCAGTCGTGCTTCCCTGAGACGGTCTTTTTTTCACGTCTCCGCCACGCACGAACCCACGCCCCCTTACACGGAGATCAAATGAGTTCTTCCTCACCGGAAAATCCTGATTACACAGCCTTTGCGATTGGCTTCGACCAACGCGACCGCGGCCGCTTTCACGAGCTGATTGACCAAGTCTTTGAAAGCAACCGCTGGGCTGAAGGCCCAATGAATGCTGCCTTCGAAGAAGCCTGGGAGAAGTGGAACGGGGCACCAGCCGTAGCCACCTCATCTTGGAGCGGCGGAGCAATGGCAGCGCTTGACTGGATTGGCGTGAAGGACGAGGTCGTTCTGTGCCCATCAAACACTTTCATGGCAACACCTCTGTCGGTAATCAAGGCCGGCGGCAAAGTTGAGTTCGTCGACTGCAACCGCGAAGACCTGTGCATGTCGTTCGAGGATTTCGAGAAGAAAGCCGAGCAGCACAAGCCAAAGGCAGTCTGGCTCGTCCACATCGGCGGACACATCGCGTTCGACACAGAGAAGATCGCCGGCTACTGCAAGGCACACGACATCAGGCTCCTCGAGGACTGCGCGCACGCGCACGGCGCCTCATGGAACGGCAAGAAGCCAGGCACCTATGGCGACGCGGGCGTCTA
>JAPLCH010000103.1 GCA_026392325.1 Solirubrobacterales bacterium
CTCTTGCCGCACGCCGCAAGGAGATTGAAGACCAACCGGTTCCCTCTGGAGCTTCCGCGATGGCCGTGTCTCTGATTCGGCTCCACGCACTGACCGGTGATGCGACACATCTGGACCGGGCAGATTCCGTGATCAGAAACCTGACGACCGTTGCCGACCGGGCTCCCAATGCAGTTGGCCGTGTCCTGCTGGCAATCGGGATCCGCAGTCGGGGCGTCAAAGAGGTTGCGATCGCAGGCGAGGGCCGTGACGAGATGGTCGCTGCGTTCCGTTCAGGCCTCCGGCGTGACGCCGTCATCGCCGCAGCAGCAAAGCCGAGCAACAGTCTGCTTCCCCTGCTTCTTGGGCGAGAGCCGGATCACGGCCCTGCGACCGCTTACGTCTGCCGGAATTTCACCTGTTCACTGCCAGTCACGAGCCCTCAAGCACTGTTGGACCAGCTGAATGCGTGACAGCTTCACGTCGCTGATAAGTTCAGAACAATGAGCAAGCCAATGATCGAAGTTGAGGGTCTCGTCAAGACCTTCGGAACTGGAGACAACGCGGTCAAGGCCGTGCGAGGCATTGACTTCACCGTTCCCGAAGGGCAGATCTATGGGCTCTTGGGCGCCAATGGGGCTGGCAAGTCAACGGTTGTATTGATGCTCGCGACACTCCTTCGCCAGACCGAGGGCACTGCCCGCGTTAACGGCTTTGACGTTCTCACCCAGCCAAACGAGGTCCGTCAGTCCTTTGGAGCCGCGCTTCAGGAAACAGGACTTGACCCACTCCAGAAAGCAGGAGAGCTGCTCGAACTGCACGGCCGCCTCTACGGATATGACAAAGCAGCTGCCGCAGCCCGCGCTGCTGAACTCTTGGAGGTAGTCGGGCTGACTGAGGATCGTGGTCGCCGCGTCGGCACTTACTCCGGAGGTATGCGCAGACGTCTGGACCTTGCCGCCGCACTGATCCACCATCCGCCAATCCTCTTCCTTGACGAGCCCACAACCGGCCTTGACCCAGCTTCCCGCAGGGCAATCTGGGATGAGGTGGCCAAGCTTCAGAAGGAAGGCGTGACAGTCCTCCTCACCACCCAATACTTGGAGGAAGCAGACCAGCTTGCCGACCATGTGGCGATCATGGCTGACGGCATAATCGCAGCCAGCGGAACCCCCGATGAACTGAAGTCCGGCATGGGAGCCGATGTTGTTGACATTGAGCTGGCCGACAGTGAGACCGCGAATCGAGCAGCAGTTGCAATCGGCAACGACGCCAAGGTGATTGGCCACGAAGTCCGGATCAGCACCACTGATGGTCCGACGACTCTCGCGGAGGCAATCAATGCTCTCAAGCAGGCCCAGATAGAGACAAAGGGTGTCTCACTGACCCAACCGACTCTTGATGACGTGTTTCTCAACCTCACGGATGGACCACCTGCCCATGAATGACCCGACAATCGCACCGCCTCGACCAGCGCCGCTGGCAACCCAAGTCCGACTCCTGACCGTCCGGCTGCTCCAGAAGGTCATCCGCGAGCCGGCTGTGACCATCCCGAACCTTGCTATCAGCGTGTTCTTCCTCTTCACGTACAACGGCGCATTCGGCAACTCCGGCGTGACGAGCTTCCCCGGGGTTGGCGGTAACTATTTGAACTTCATCCTCCCTGTGACCGTGCTGTTTTCTTCAATCAGCGGCGGTGCGGCAGGCCTCACCCTGGTTGCGGATCTTGAGACGGGCTACTTCCGCAGGCAGCTGTCCATGCCTCTGTCCCGCTCCGCGATTGTTCTTGCGGCGATCATGCTCGGGGCCATTCAGGTGCTCGTCCAGGCAACGCTGATCATGACTTTGGGACTGCTCATGGGAGCCGACCCGGCAGCTGGCTTTGGCGGCATCCTTGCCCTGCTTGGCTTTGCTCTGCTGTGGGGCATGGGCTTTGCCGGCTACTCCGTGGCAACAGGCCTCAAGACCGGAAATGCACAAGCCGCCCAGGCCGCGACATTCATCTTTTTCCCACTGATGTTCCTCGCCCCCGTCTTCCTGCCGATGGACCAGCTTGCAGGCTGGATTCAGGCAATCGCAAAAGTAAACCCGACGACTTACATGCTTGAGGCAATGCGCTCAGTGATGATCCAAGGCTGGGTTGCCTCCGCGATTCTTAAGGGCCTTGCTGCTGGTGGGGCCTTTGCCGTGATCACGCTGACGCTCGCAGTGCGCGTCGCACGCAGCAAGACTTCACGAGCCTGAAGTTCTGACGGGGTTTCCCCGACCCAGGCGCTGCTGACCTCCCAACCGACAGCGCTCGTACTCTGTATGACGCCCAACGCCCAATTACCGCAGGAGACACCCCGCCCCATGAGAACCAAGCTGGACAAGATCATCACCTTCCCTGGAACACGAGTCGGCCGCTGGGTTGTGATTGCCCTCTGGGTCGTCCTCATGGGCGCACTGGGACCAGCCTCGGGCAAGCTTGAGCAGGTCCAAAAGAATGAGCAGTCGTCGTGGCTCCCGCAGAACGTTGAGTCAGTCAAGGTCCTCAACACTCTCGCTGCGGCCCAGAAGAAAGAGACGATCCCAACGATCGTTGTCTTCAATCGCGACGGGGGCTTGAGCGTTACCGACAAGGCGGCCATCCAGAAGAGCATCCTCACGCTCCAATGCGATCCCCCGAAGACCATCTCCCGCACAAAGGGCCTTCCGCCCACAGTCGTAGCAGCGGCAGTCAAGGCCTGCAGTGGAACAGCGGAGGGCAAAAAGACAGCTGAGTCCTTTGCAACGCTTGGGCTGCCGGCAATCGCCCCAACGCCGATCTACTCAAAGAACGGCAACGCGGCACTTGTAGCCATGGACCTTGCCGCTACAGGCGAAGGTAATGACATCGTCGATTCCGTTGACCAGGTTCGTGCGGCCGTAAACCAAGTCCCAGCTGGGGTTGAAGTCAAGGTCACAGGCGGTGGCGGCTTCTCAGCCGACGCTGTGAAGGTGTTTGGAGGAATCAACAGCACGCTCCTCTACTCCACGCTGGCGCTCGTCTTCATCCTCCTGATCCTCATCTACCGGAGTCCGATCTTCTGGGCAATTCCACTGTTCAGCGTCATCTTTGCTGAAGCGGCAACGCGCGGCGTGGCATACATGTTCGCCAAGAACGGCCTGACGCTCAACGGTCAGTCAGCTGGAATCATGTCCGTCCTCGTCTTTGGCGCGGGAACCGACTATGCCCTTCTGCTCGTATCGCGTTACCGCGAAGAGCTGCGAAAGACCGAGTCCAAATTTGATGCGATCGGCATCGCACTGCGCAAGGCTGGCCCGGCAATCGTTGCCTCTGCCGGAACAGTGATCCTCGCCCTCATGTGCCTCAACTTTGCAGAAGTTGAGGGAACCAAGGGCCTTGGGCCAGCCGGCGCGATTGGTGTTGCCATGGCCTCGTTGGCAATGCTCACACTCTTGCCCGCGCTGCTCGTCAGCTTTGGTCGTCGGGCCTTCTGGCCGTTCGTTCCCCACTTTGGCGACTCTGGCACCGACCAGACTCATGGCGCGTGGCACAACCTTGGGGAGCGGATCATGAACCGCCCTCGCGCAGTCTGGATTGGAACCCTGGTCGGCCTCCTCGTTCTCTGTGCCGGC
>JAPLCH010000158.1:0-1697 GCA_026392325.1 Solirubrobacterales bacterium
ACTTCCGCGCGATCGTGCTCTTCTACCGCGAGTCGGTTGGAATGCTTCGAGAGGCAGCCGCTGAGCACAAGAGCGCGCTTGTCGTGAACACTTCGTCCATCAGTGGAAAGTTTGGGCAGGGTTGGCTTTCGGTCTACTCCGCCACCAAGCACGCAGTGGTTGGCTTTACTCAGGCGATGAACAAGGAGCTCTCCGGTGAGGGCATCAAGTCCACGGCTCTTTGCCCAGCATTTGTTGACACGCCAATGACTGATTTCGTGAAGGGTCAGGTTGACGCGTCAGACATGATCACCCCGGAGGACATTGCTGAGGGCGTGCGCATGCTGCTTCACCAGTCTCCGGCGTGCATCGTTCCCGAAATCATTTTCCAGCGTCCCGGCGAAGACCTCTAGGAGGCCGTAATGCAACTCGGTGTAAACCTTGGATATTGGGGCTTGGGCCTCACAGCAGAAGATCAGCTTGCAATTGTCAAGGAGGCTGAGCGTCTGGATTACTCAGTCGTCTGGACCGCGGAGGCCTACGGGTCAGACGCGGCCACGGTCCTTGGCTGGCTTGCTGGCCAGACGTCGAAGATTGGCCTTGGGTCTGCGATCTTCCAGATTCCGGCTCGTAGTGCGGCGATGACCGCCATGACCGCGGCAACCATTGACCAAATTTCAGATGGTCGGTTCCGTCTGGGTCTTGGTACCTCCGGACCTCAGGTCAGTGAAGGCTGGCATGGCGTTCGGTTTGGGAAGCAGCTGCTTCTTCGAACCAGGGAGTATGTCGACGTGGTTCGTAAAGCATTGGCTCGCGAGCGGCTCGAGTACCACGGCGAGTCAATTGATCTTCCGCTGCCAAATGGTCCGGGCAAGGCGCTCAAACTGACGATTGGAACTGTGCAGGATGAGGTTCCTATCTACATTGCGGCAATTGGTCCAAACAATGTCAAGCTCGTTGGGGAGATTGCTGATGGTTGGCTCCCAATGTTCTTCAGTCCAGAACACATCGGGGAGTTCACACCGTTGCTTGAGGAGGGCGCCGCTAAGAGCGGTCGCAGCCTTGACAATTTTGACATTGCGCCGAGCGTCAACACTCTCATCGCCGATGACATTGAAAGCGCTCGGGATGTAATGCGGCCGTTCATCGGTCTGTACATCGGTGGAATGGGCAGCAAGGACAAGAACTTCTACAACGAGCTTGTCAAGCGGTATGGATTCGAGGAGGCCGCCGAGAAGGTTCAGGATCTTTATCTCACCGGCCACAAGGATGAAGCGTGTGCCGCGATTCCGGCTGAGTTGATCGATCTTGTTTGCCTCGCCGGAACCAGAGATGTGGTGAAGGAGAGAATGCGTGCCTTCAAGGATGCAGGGGTTGGAACTCTGTCAGTGACTCCCGTGACCTTCACACGTGACGAACGCCTTGAGCAGCTTAGGGTTGTTGCTGCCATCCGCGACGAGATCTGAGGTTCTGCCGGATGCCTAAACGCGTCTTTGTAAGCGCGTTTGGGGATCCGGGTCACGCCTTCCCTGCGATTGCCCTCAGCAGGGAGTTGGATCGTCGCGGCTGTCATGTTGCGCTTGAGACCGCTGACAAGTGGAGGGGCGCAGTGGCGGACACGGGCGTGAGCTTCATTCCTGCTCCCGAGTTCCCCGGGTTTCCAGGCGAGCAGCAGGCTCTGTCCCCATACGCGGCTGTAACAGCCGCCATCGAGTTGA
>JAPLCH010000158.1:1702-6412 GCA_026392325.1 Solirubrobacterales bacterium
GCCATTGCAGAGTTCAAACCCGATGTTGTGGTTCATGACATCCTCACGCTCGCGCCAGCGCTTGCAGCTGAGCGCTTGGGGATTCCCGTGATCACGACGATCCCCCATGTCAGCCCGGTGACAACTCCGGGCTCCCCGCCTTATGGCCTGGGTGCTTCTCCGCCACGCACACCGTTTGGTCGTGCGCTGTGGGGGCTCCTTGAGCGCCCTATCAATCGTGGTTTGGACAAGGGAGCATCGGAGTACAACGAGCTGCGCAAGCGCTGCGGCCTGCTGCCACGCGAGGGCCACCATGCGGCACTTTCCCCCGAGCTCGTGCTCGTCGGCACTTTTCCCCAGCTTGAGCACGAGCTGTTGGAACCTGAGCGGTTCAAGGTGACCGGACCAATGTTTTGGGAGCCGGACTTTCCTGAGGTCAATATCGCACAGGGCACAAACCCGCTTGTCTTGGCTGCACCATCAACGGCCCAAGACCCGGCGCATGAAGTGCTCGGTGCCTCACTCTTGGGACTGGGCGCGTTGGACATCCGTGTGATCAGCACGTGGAACAGGCGCCCGATGGCAACGACACCTCCCATCCCCGCTAATACTCAGTTGGTTGAGTGGCTTTCATACTCAAAGACAATGACCCAGTGCGATGTTGTCGTGTCTCATGGAGGACATGGAACGATCGCCAGGACCCTTCAGGCCGGCGCAGTTGCCGTGGTGGTTCCGTTCGCCGGCGACCAGTTTGAAAATGCCGCTCGCGTTGACTCTGCTGGGCTTGGGGTGCGGCTCCCCAAACGCCTGATCTCCCCTACGACCCTGCGGCTTGCGGTTGAACGCGCACTCTCAGATCAGGAGATGCGCATGAACGCGGAAAAGATAAGGGATTGGTCCCTGAGTCACGATGGGGCTGCAAGGGCTGCTGACCTGATTCTGGGCTCTGGTCAGGCCCAATAAAGCTCCGGCCGTCAGCTTCTCAAAAGTCCTGCGGGAAGAAAGAGAGCCGGAGTAGTCAGTTAGCCAGTGCGCTTCAAACAACTAGGGGTGAATGGTGCCGTCGGGCATTGTTGCGCCAGTGAGTCTCGCGGTACCGAAGCTCGCGCCAGTCGCGTTAGTCAGGTTCGTGTTAGTCAGGTTCGTGCTCGTCAGGTCTGCGCCAGTCAAGTTCGCGCCAGTCAAGTTCGCGTTAGTCAGGTCTGCGCTATAAAGCTCGGCGCTGGCCAGGTCGGCGCCAGCCAGGTTGGCCTGCGACAACAGGGCGCGGCTCAGATCCGCGCCGTTGAGATTTGCCCCCTTCAGATTCGCGTGAGTCAGGATCGCGTAAATCAGGTTCGTTCCCTTCAAGTTGGCGTGGGGAAGTTCCGCTCCAGAGAGCTCGGCCCTGGCCAGGTCCGCATGGCGCCCGATCAGATATCCATTAATGACCTTCCACCCAGTTGGTGCAGTTGGGAGCGTGCCGCGTTTGATCTTGGCGGCATTCACTGAGCCATTCTTGAGCTGTGCTGTTCCAACACTGTTCTTGGGAATCTTGATGGCCGCATAGCCCACACCACCCATTGCGAGAAAGAGAGCGATAGTGGAGACAACATTGGCATACGTCAGGCGGGTTTTGATCATGCCAGCAATCTAGTCACTTACCGTTAGAACATAAATATTTATTGGAATCCGTATGGCACGTGGATTCACCGCCGGGCCGCCACCCGGGGCTCTGTCTCAATTCCGGTCACGATCAGAGCGAAGAGCAGCAATCGGGCTCGTGTCAGCACCTAGAGCCCTGCCGTGTCAGCACCGTGTCAGCACACAGCCGGACAAGGGCGAATCCGCCCGAGACAAAAGCCCCCACACCCTAGAAAGACAGGGTCCTGACGGCTTAGTGCAACTTGGTCGCTAGGACCGACTAGCTCCGGGGGTGGGACTCGAACCCACAACCCTTCGATTAACAGTCGAATGCTCTGCCATTGAGCTACCCCGGAAGGATCAATGACCTTACAGTCCCGGCAGCGTCAACGGCGTGCCGCCTTCAGCCGTTGGATGCCTCTCGCTCCTGAATCTCCTCTTCAAGAGTTTCAGCAGCGTCATCTATGGCGCACTTCACTGCCTCGCGCTCGACCGCCAATGGGCCAACTGACATGGGGTCCGTGCGACGGGCAACCTCAATATCGCGCTCAAGCCGAAGTTTCTCCAGCTGAAGCCACTCAAGCTCAACTGCCGCGGCCCCACCCTCCAACGCGTCCCCTTCCGCAAGAAGTTCAGCCATCAGTGCTCCCAATGGGTCCTCCCCACCATCGGCCAAGCCAGCAAGCGGGTCGGCAAGGTTCGCCTTCAAGTGTGCGGCTGCTCGACGCTCAAGATCCCCCGTGAAGTGACGCTCGGGCTCGATCTCGGAGAGACGCTGACTTCCGGCATGTCGGTCGGCCAGACATGTGGAGAGAAAGGCACGCTCGGTCTGGCTCACACGGCTAATGGGACTCGGTGATACGACAGCATCCCGTCTGCCGCCCTGTCCACCGCGCTGCGGGGCCTTCTGTCGTGAAGGGACGTTCCTTGCAGTCTGAGGCGCTGATGCCGTGACAATGCCTGCGGCAAGTTCTGCTGAGAGCCCCAGTTCCGTGGCAACTCGCGCCACCAGCTCCTCTCGGAGGACGCTCGGTGGCTGAGCAGCAATAACCGGTCGAATCTGGGCAAGAGCCGCGTCCTTTCCTTCAGCCCCGGAGAGATCGGCGCCATCAAGAATGGTCTTGACTCTGAAGCTCACAAACGGCTCTGAGACCTGGAACCGAGCACGCAGGCGCCGCGGAGTTCAATGTTTCGCCCAGCCGCGATCTCACCAGCTCGAAGCATTGCCTTCTGCCCAGCCTTGTCGGCATCAAGCGCGAGAAGCAAAGTTCCCGCCGCCCGGTCAAGTTGCGAGGCCTGCTCATCTGTCAGGGCGGTTCCCATCAGTGCGACAACATTTTCAACACCGGCTTGATGCAGGGCAAGAGCGTCAACGTAGCCCTCAACGAGCACGATGGTGCCGCTCTTGGCTGCGGCTGGACGGGCCAAGTGCAAGCCAAAGAGCTGACTTCCCTTGTGGTAGACGAGACCCTCGGCGCTGTTGAGGTATTTGGGACCTTGCTCATCCCTCATCGCGCGGGCGCCAAAGCCAAGGACGCGACCGCGCTGATCGGAAAGGGGAAACATGATCCTCCCGCGGAAGCGATCGAAGATGCCATCCTTCCCGCGCGCCTTCTGGGCAAGGCCGGCGGCTACAAGCTCATCCTCAGAGAAGCCGGCCTCACGAGAGGCCATGAGAACCCGGTCCCATGCACTTGGGGCGTAACCAACCCGAAAGGCTCGGAGCGTCTCTTCGTTTAGACCACGAGCGGCAAGGAGTTCCCTTGCATCGGAAGCCTCTGCAGAGTCAATGAGCACTCTTTCGTAAAACCCCGCAGTCCTGTCAAGCAGGGCCATCAGCCTTTCCTTCTGCTGCCGCTTCTCGGCTGCGCCAGAATCTTCCTCAATCGGTTCCACTCGGACACCGAAACGGTCGGCGAGGTTCTCAATGGCCTCCCGGAAGTCGAGTCCCTCTGTTTCCATTACGAACTTGAACGGATCTCCGGAGGCTTGGCAGCCGAAGCAGTGATAGTGCTTCTCAAGCGGGCGGACATGAAAGGAGCCACTGCGCTCATCATGGAATGGACAGCGCCCAAAGTAGCTGTTCGATCCTGCTCTCTTGAGCTCAGTCCGCGTTTGGACGAGGGCGACCATGTCAACTGCGTCGCGGACCTTCTCGCGGTCCTCGTCCGTATAGCGACTCACAGGCCAAAGGCCGCCGGAACGGCGACATCCTCAAACACACGAACACAGAACCTGTCCGTCATGCCCGCAATCCAATCCATTACGCGCTCAGCTTCCGTCGCGCCTTCGGGCGAAACGCCGTCGGGGATGAGATCCGGGTCATCGGCAAAGTGGTCAAAGAGCGTCTTGATGACCGTGTCAATGCGAGCGTGTTCCTTGCGCGCTTCCACTCCGAGGTAGACGCGCTCAAACATGAATTCGCGGAGGTTGGCCATCGCTTGGCCAGCTTCCGTGCCCTGAACGATGTCACCGGCTTCATGGCTGTGCTCAACGAGGTCATGAACGAGCTGATCGATCCGATCGCCCCCAGTCTCACCAAGAACATCCATGGCTTCCTTAGGGACATCAGACACGGAGATAACTCCAGCTCGGATTGCGTCGTCGATGTCGTGGTTGAGGTAGGCAACTCGGTCAACCAGCCTGACGATTCGACCCTCATGACTAAGTGGCATGTCAGCCCGACCGGAGTGATGAACAATCCCGTCACGGACAGTGTTGCAAAGGTTCAGACCTTTTCCACCACCCTCAATGCAGTCAACGAGCCGCAGCGAATGGTCAAAATGCCGGAACCCCACTCCGTAGCGCTCGCGAAGGCAGCGGTCCAGCGCTTCCTCCCCAATGTGGCCGAATGGCGAGTGTCCAAGGTCATGACCAAGCCCAATTGCTTCGGTCAGATCCTCATTGAGCTGCAGCGCCCGCGCAACGGTTCGGGAGATCTGAGTTACCTCAAGTGTATGCGTCAATCGCGTCCGATAGTGATCCCCAAGCGGAGAAACAAAAACTTGCGTCTTGTGCTTGAGCCGACGGAACGCCTTGCAGTGGACAATCCTGTCGCGGTCACGCTGGAAAGGAGTCCGCAGTCCGCAAGAGACCTCAGGCCTCACA
>JAPLCH010000193.1 GCA_026392325.1 Solirubrobacterales bacterium
TCCTGATTAATTCGGAGTACGCCTACCTGAAGGCTGCCCAGAACTCTGTTGGGCAGGAGGTTGCCGCTGCTACCCAGTTGGCCTCGGCGAGTTCAACTCTGCCGCCGCCAGATGCAGAGCGGATCCAAGATCGAATGCGCGTCTACTTGACTTCATTGCCCTCAGCGGAGTGGAATGCGCTGGCTCAGGACAAGCCTGCGTCATCTCCTTCGGGGGTTTACATGGGCGAGCTACAGCAGCAGGTATTCAGCCTTTCGAACCGGGAATACCCGTCTCCGTCAGCCCTGACAGCAATGGAGGATGCGATCGCACAGATGACGCAGGCTCGGCGAGAACGAATCGTAATCTCGTCCGGGAGCCTGCCCTTACCCCTGTTTGTGCTCTCGCTGTTCGCCGGGATGGCACTGATTGTCAATGCGATTTTTGTCGCGCTCAAGTCAGGGGCTAGGTTTGTGTTTGTCGCGAGTGGACTGGTAATAACCGTCGCGCTGGCAATTGCGGCCGTCCTTGCTGTCAGTGCACCGTTCCGAGGGCCATTTGTGACCAAGGCATCACCCATAATTGAGCTTGTCCAAGAGCTGCAGGCTGGCCGATTTACGCCATGGGTGCACGAGCGGTGAGGATCAGATCTAAGCCATTCGCTCTGGCAATGGGAGCCGTGCTAATCGCGGTTACCGTCGTTGTCGTAGCAGTCGCGACTTCAGGCAAGGCGGCTCACCCTATATGCGAAAAGACCGATGCAGATTGCGTTCATGTCGCAGCAGGTGCACCGATTCAAATTGGCAGTCTGCTCTCCAAGGACCAGGCCAGTGGTAGGGAGGGTCTCGTCGCCGTGAAGCTCGCACTGGACTACCTCGATGGAAGATTCGATGGCGTCGATGGACGGCTGCTTGACCACCCAGTCTCGTTGATTAGTGCCGATGATGGATGCAGTCCAGCTGGGGGTCGCAAGGGCGCCAGCCAGTTGCTCCAAGAGAGCAATCTGATCGCGACGATCGGAACCACCTGCTCCTCAGCGGCACTTGGCGAGGCAGACCGGCTGATGAGTGCTGCGAAGGTTCCGCTGGTAAGTCCAGCGAATAGCGCTCCACTTCTTACCGATCCAAGCCGCCATCAGCGCTACTACTTCCGGACCTCCTTTAATGACCTGATTCAGGGCGAGGTCGTCGCCGAGTTTGCAAAAAACAAGATCGCGAAGCGGCGAGCGGCCGTCTTCTATACGCCTGATGCGTATTCCCGTCAGCTGAGCGATGCCTTTGTGAAGCAGTTCCGTCGCAAGGGTGGAACGGTCGTCGCTCAGCTCAATGTCCAGGCAAAGGGTGGCACTAAGGCGGCTGTTGCGAAGGCAGCCCTAAGCAGGCCGAACTTCATCTTTGTTCCAATATTGGAGCCGAAATGCCACCAAACTGTTGCTGCCACCCAAGCTGAGCCAGCGCTCAGGTCCGCATCAGTAGTCGTAGCGGAATCCTGTCAAGATCCCAGCTTCCTAAAGGCGTTGGGGCCAGCCGCGAACGGGATTTATGGATCCGGTCCGGGGGCCTCAAAGGCTGCAAGTAACGACTTCTATCGGCGCGAGTACCTTCCCGCCTTCGTTGAGCGGGCAGGCGGGGCGCCTACTGCAGTTTTCAATACAAACAGCTTTGATGCTGCAAACCTGATCTTCGGAACGATTCGCAGGGTTACTGACATCCAACCGGGCGGCGAGCTGCTGATCAACCGCGAGAAGCTGCGCTCGGCGCTGCTTGACATCACCGGCTATGAGGGATTGTCGGGAACGCTCGACTGCACGCCTAGCGGTGATTGCGCTCAAGGCGCTCGCATTTCGATCTATCGGGCGCCTGCTTGGCCTGCTGTGCGGCCTAGTGCGATGCCGGTGTTCAGCGAGTCACGAACGATCGCGGAGTTGACCTCAGGCCTGTAATCAGGAGGCGACGAATGGCGCAGTCGCTCCATTTGTTTGAGCCAAGCCTGAGCCCGGTTCTAATCCTGGGGCACTGGGGGGCACTTCAACTCCTGTCGGCTCGGTTGAGCCAACAGGAGGTTCCAACTATTGAGCTAACCGCCTGGGATCAGCGGAAGCTGCTTGGAACGGTTGTCTGGCCTGAGGAGTTGTTGCCCCAGCAGGCGATCTTGTTGCCCGTGGTCTTCATCGCGCACATGAAGTATCCACCCGCGCTGATCTGAGTTACAGATCCCAAAGTGCTCGGAGCCGACCCTCCACCGATGCTTCTCCCCCAGCAGACGACCTTCTTGGTGGAGGTCTTGATCGCGCAGGTAGCAATGCCGCCCGACTCGATCTTGCTGGCCGCTCCCAATGAGCTGGGGACGGTCCGCTGCCCGAAAGCGTTGTAGGTCCCCCAGCAAACGACCTTGCTGTCTGAGGCCTTGATCGCGCAAGCGTTTCGCTCGCCGGCACTTACCTGCTTGACCGTTCCGAGGCTGCTCGGGACAGTCGTCTGTCCGTAGTCCTTGATGCCCCAGCAGACGACCTTGCTGGTGGAGGTCTTGATCGCACAGGTGAACTTGTCGCCTGCCTCGACCTGCTTGGCCGCTCCAAGGGTTCCTGGGACCGTGCTCTGGCCAGAGTCGTTCGCCCCCCAGCAGACGACGGTGCTGTTCGAGGTCTTGATCGCGCAGACGTGAGCCGCCCCCGAGCTGATCTGCTTGGCCGAGCCAAGGCCCGCGGGGACGTTCACTTGGCCTTGGTTGTCGTACCTCTCGCCGCCCCAGCACCTGACTTGGTCCGATGTCGTCAGGGCGCAGGTATGGAAGGCACCCGGGCTTATCTGCTTGACCGTTCCCAAGTCGGTTGGGATGGTAGACCCGCCGTCGAGGTTAAATCCCCAGCAGGTCGCCAGCGAGCTGGAGATCACGCAGGCATTGCTCGCGCCGGAGGTGATCTGACCCGCCGCAGCCTGCGCGCCCGCGGGGGCAGCGAGAATGAAGAGTGAACAGACGGTGGCGAGCAGACCTGCTCGGGTGGACATGAGGGAATTCATAAGGGCCTTTCAGTGGGGGGTGCCATCCTGCGTATTGCCCAACAAGTCGCAGGGCAGGGCGGCCCAGAGGACCAAGCCCATTGCAGTTTGAATAACGGAGAGTATCTGTAACTACTGAAAGGTCAAGACCGGAGTTGAGCTCGGACCAGCTGAGTCAGCTGGCTCATTGGGCTCAGGCTTCGGGTCAAAATCTTCCCACCAGCGCCATCCATCGTCCGGTCCGTCCGGGTCGATTGGCGTCTGCGGGATAGGAAGTGGACTCGGCCGGATTGCATTCCGCACGGAGCGGGCGAACATCCCAACCTTCAGGATTGCGATTATGAGCAGTGCTGTTTCGGCAAGAACATTTGTCATCGGTAATCAGGTTACGGGCGCCTGATCCCGCCAGTGCGGCCACGCGCTCCCCTTGGCGCGTCAGCGCTCCTCGCCGAGGCCTCTCTCAGTCCTGCAATGTGACCCGCGGCTTGTAGCGGCTGTGCAGCATCAGTTGGTTCCCATCGGGGTCGGCAAAGAAGGCCATGTGGCAGACGCCCGTGTCCATTGGGTCGCCAAAGAACACAACCCCCTCAGCCTCGAGCGCCGCTTTCGCGGCCGGAAGGTCATCGACATGAAGCGCAAAGGGGTTTGTGTTGCGATGGAACTCCATGCCCATCTTCTCGAAGTTGGTGAGGCTGATCGTTACGTTTCCAGTCTCTACTTCGGCGAATCCACGATCTGGCATGTAGACGGATCTCGTCAATCCGAGTTTGCCCTCGTAGAAGTCAAGTGCTCGGTCCACGTCCTGCGTGGGAACGGTGATGAAGTCAACGACTGTGATGTTTGGTTGTTCGCTCATGGGGCAAGGGTGCCGCAGAACCAGCCAGTCCGCAATGGCACCTGTTTTTAGTCGGAGCTAGGGTGCGGCAGAGTGCGGTTAATCCAGTCGACCATCAAAGGGACCTGCCTCGGGTCAATGTTGTGGCCTGCTTCCGACTCGTGATACTCCAGGTCCATCTCGGTCTGCCCGATCAGTTCATTGGCCTTGCGGGCAAAGTCATCTGAGATCACAGGGTCTGGGCTGCCATGGGCGATGAACACCTTGGTGTCAGCCCGTGTTGCAAACTCCGGCTGCCAGCCTTCGACAGTTGGGATGAACCCTGAGATTGCGAGGATGCCCGCCGGTGCTGGGCGTCCCGCCCCAAGTCCCGTGGCGTAGCTCATGACAGTTCCCATGGAAAAGCCGCCGAGAATTGTCTGCTGGGGAGAAAGGCCGGTTGACTCCCAGAGAGTCTCGTGAAAACGGGAGAGGGCTCCGTAGGAGGCTGAGAAGGACGCCGGGTCCGGGTGGCCGACGCGGGGGACCATGTACCAGTGGTGTCCCTGCCAACCCTCAAGGGTTAATGGGGCTCGGGGGGAGACCACATGCAGCCGTTGCGTGGGATCAAAGACGTCAGCCAAGCCGATCAGGTCCTGTTCGTTGGACCCGCGCCCGTGGTGGAGGACCAGCAGGCCTTCGGCTGGTCCAGCAGCGTGGCGTTCAACAAAGATGATGTCGCTCATGGCCGGGACTCTCGCACACCTTCCATTGCCTCCTCCTTGGGGTTCCCTCTACGGGGGACGAGGGTTTCGGGTCAGGGGCACCGGTTAGCCTGGCCAAGGCACTGTTTGAGGCGTCAACGGGTTGTTAACGAAACAAGACCCTTGATGGAGTAACTTGCTCAGGTGAAATAATTCAACTGAGGAAATGGTGCCCTGATGCCCCGCAGACACAGCTCTCTTGTCAAGCAGACTACAGTCGCGAGCTTGGCTGTGGCAATAATTATGGGCCTGACGGCGACAGCTGCTTTCGCTTCCAGTGCTCCGGTAGCGGCCGCAGGTGGTTACTTCACCTGCGCCAGCGACTTGACAGGCAAGGCGACCTGCTGGGGAAGAACTGACAAGGCGCAGACATCCGCTCCTTCCACAAAATTCACAAGCCTGACCGCGGGCTATTCGCACGCTTGTGGACTGACCGTCGCTGGCGCAGCAGGCTGTTGGGGCGACTCGACCGCCGGACGCACAGTGCCGCCGACCGGAGTTTCTTTTGCCGAGATTTCAGCGGGTGGGGAGAACACCTGTGGAGTTACAGCGGACGGCACACTGGCTTGCTTTGGCGACAACACGGTCAAGCAATCAACGCCTCCTGCCGGGCAGTTTGATCATGTGGCCAGCGGGTTTGACAATGCCTGCGCCATCGCGATTGACAGGTCAATCTCCTGCTGGGGAGACAATGCGCGCGGACAGAGCACTCCGCCTGCTGGGGCGTTCACCGCGATCGCTCTCGGCGACGGCCTCGGCTGCGCTGTGCGAAGCCTCGGTTCGATCGCCTGCTGGGGAACCGGCTCCTCCGTTATCTCCTCAACCATTCCAAGCGGCAGGTTCACGGTCCTCTCCGTCGGAGGAGATCACGCTTGCGCGGTCCGGACTGACGGCGCAATTTCATGCTGGGGAGGCAACGCCTATGGGCAGACGGCTGCCCCATCGGGCACCTTCACCTCGATTACGACGGGAGTGGCACATTCCTGCGCTGTCCGAGCTTCCGGCGCCGTCGCATGTTGGGGAGGCAACGCCTATGGACAGAAGACAGTCCCTGCTGCATCAGCCTCCACTTTGGTGGCGGCCGATGCTGACCCAGTCGACTTTGGTGATGTGACAATCAGCAGGCGCAGTGCTGCCCTTTCCATCACGCTGACCAACCGGTCGCCCGCGTTTTTGCTCGAGACCTTGCAGCCAGGGACCTCAACGCTCTCCGGTTCAGCCGCGGCAGATTTCACCATTCTCTCCGATGGATGCTCCGGGAAGACATTGGCTCCGGGACAGGCCTGTGCAATCAGGGTGCAGATGACCCCCTCGGCTCTCGGAAGCAGGGCGGCGAGCATCTCAATCCCCCTCAACACGCTTGCTGGGTCGCTCACTGTCCCCTTGACGGCGGTTGGCATGATTGCCCCGACCGGTCCGACCGGCGCAACGGGGGCGACAGGTGCCACGGGAGCAACCGGCGCCACGGGTGCCACGGGAGGAAAGGGGGCGACGGGCGGAACCATTTTGAGTGGGACAACCGCGCCAACCGGGGGTTCTGATGGTGACTGGTTTTTCCGCAGTGACACTGGAGTCCTTTACGGCCCGAAGGCGCGCGGGGTGTGGCCGTCAGCTGGGACCAGTCTGGTTGGCGACAAGGGAGATAAGGGCGACAAGGGCGCTACCGGAGCAACCGGAGCAACCGGAGCAACCGGAGCCAAGGGAGCAACCGGCGACACTGGGGCAACCGGAGGCAAGGGAGCTACCGGAGCAACCGGTGCCACGGGCGACAAGGGGGCAAAGGGCTCCCCCGGGTCAGTGATGCTGACTGGAACTACAGCCCCAACCGGTGGCGTTGACGGGGACTACTTCTTCCGGACCGACACGAAGGTCATTTACGGGCCCAAGGTTGGCGGAGCTTGGCCATCAACTGGAACCTCCATTGTGGGTGAAACCGGTGCCAAGGGTGCCAAGGGTGCCACGGGAGCCACTGGGGCACCAGGCCCCAAGGGCAGCACCGGCGCCCCGGGAACTGGCAGCAAGGTGATCTGCAAGAACACTGCTGCCGCCAAGTCGAAGTGCGCGCTCTATTTCCCTTCGTACACTTGGGCTGTTGAGGGCTCGACGGCCGCATCCGTTGCAGCTTTCGCAGTGCGCCATGGAACTCACATCGTCGCTCGCGGGCGCGTGCATCTGAGCAACTCTCGTCAAGCGAAGGTCTCTGTTCGGCCCCACCTCCGTCGTGGCACTTACTCCGTCACCGTGCGCCTCGCAAGCGGCCAGAGGATCGTCTGGAGCATGAAGATCAAGTGAGTAGCTGGCTGACAAGAGCTTTCGGTCGCATCACCGTTCCCAGGGCCAGCCTCGGGCTCGTCGTGGCTGCGCTTGCGATTACGGGGGTCTCAGCTCAGGCAGGCGCAGATGATGGACAGTCACAAGTCCTTTCTGGTTCGCCATCCTCCAGTGGATCTTCTGTCGATTCACCAACGGATGCCGGCACCGCCCCGAGTAGTCCCGATCCGACGCCACCAACTGGCGATGAGAACGCAGGGGAGACCTCGGGCACTTCAGGCGGCGATGGAGGATCGGATAACTCAAGCGGAGGAGGTGTAATCAATGGGGGAACCGACGGAAGCGGTGGTCCGAGTGACCCGACTCCCGCTCCCGCTCCCGAGGTCAAGCAGGTTGAGCAGGCTCCGGTGAAGTCGCTTTCCGGCCCGGCGAAGCGGCCGCCGGCTGTCACTCCGCTCGCACTCAGTGGGATTGACCTGAGCGCGGCTGCGACATTTGACCTTGCCTCACTTCCCGTCGGCGGAATGGCGACTTTGACGGTCACGATTCGCAACCTTGGGCTTGCTCAAACATCGGGAGCTTCAGTGCGCATCGCGTTTCCTCGGAGCCTGAGTTTTGCTTCGGATGCAGGCGTCCCAAGTGGATTCGATCCCTTCACCGGCATCTGGACCGTCGGCCAGATGGACCCTGGAGCGGAGGTTACGCTCAGCATTCCAGTCCGGGCAATGGGCGTCGGCACCGACTCGGTTTCTGTGCAGGTTGATCCTGCCTCCGGAACTGATGCGAACCCTGCGAACAACCATGCAACGGCCCCACTGTCTGTTCTTGCCACTGCTGATGTGTCGGTCTACAGCTATTTCGACACTGCCAACGCGGAGGTTGGGGATACCGTGAGCTCAAGTGTCGTGGTCCTCAACCGTGGGCCAGACGAGCAGCAGAATGCTTCAATCAGCGTTGTGGTCCCCGCTGGACTCAAGTTGGTCGCGGCTGTTCCGTCAAGCGGCTCATGGGACGCAGCTGCAGGCAAATGGCTGATCCCGACACTGCGCGACGGAAGGTCGGCAAACCTTGCCGTTTCAAGTGTTGTCACAGCACCAGGCGACTCCGTCCAGTCGGCTGCGATCGTTGGCTCGAAGCGGATTGATCCGGATCCCTCGGGAGACAGCTCAGTGGCAGTCGTCCATGGTCTGAGCAGCGACTTTTCAGTCTCCCAGTCACTGACAAGCACCCCGATGCATCCCGGGGACACAGTGACCCTGCATCAGACGGTCACCAACCAAGGACCAGATGCGGCAGGGCCAACTGGAGTTCAGGTGAAGTTGCCAAGCGGCCTAACTCTGGTGTCAACTGACGCTCCGGGTGACGCGTGGGCCCAGAGCACAAAGGTATGGACTGTCCCCGCTCTTGCTGTAGGCGCATCGGCGCAGGTCAACGTGAAAGTTAAGGCGGATGCTCTCGGCGAAATGACGGCCAGGGCGACCGTCGTCAAGTCCAAGCGCTTCGACCCCGCGACGGGCAACAACGGGGCAGCCACCACCTTCCATGTACCGCAGGCAGACCTGTCGCTTCACGCGACTGGCCCTGGAATCCAAGTTGATGCCGGTGCCGACGCGCCCGTTCATTTCGAAATTTCCAACCATGGCCCGGATCGCGCGACTGGCGTTTCGGTGCAGCTTCGGCCACCAGGTGGGGCATCAATCTCCAGCGGGTCGTCGAGCTCCGGAACATTTGACCCCGGGTCTGGACTTTGGGCTCCAGGGCCAATTGCCAGCGGGGCCAGCGAAACGTTGGATGTGAATGTCACTTCAGCAAACGTTGGTGCCTTCTCACTCGGGGGGGCGATAGCTGCCTCTGATCAGGCCGACTCAGACGCGTCTGATGACTCCGCTTTTGCAAACCTCGGATTCGGAGTCCCGCCAGCTCCGCCCGCGACCTCAACGCCCCCCAGCGGACCAGCGGCTGGCGACACTCCGTCTCTGGCACCGGCAGCCGCCCCGAAAGCTTCGTCAATTGCCAGAGACCTGATTTCAACCCCGGCAAAGACTCTCGGTGCGGCCGCAGCCGGAATGGCTTTGGTTGCTGCCGGAGGAGCCGCTGCTGGCGCTGCCGGCGCGGCCGGTGCCTCCGGAGCTGGAGGGAGTGGAAGCGGCGGCAGTCAGGGCGGTGAGCGCCGCGACGCTCACCACGGTAAGAAGATCGAGTTCGGCGCAAGCAGCGGTGGTGGCGAGGGGATCTCAAGGGGTGATCTGTCTCCGACTTGGAGACTGCCGGGTCATGGACTCATCGACGCCGCCAGCATGGCGGTGCCACTTGCGTTTGCCCGAAAGTCGCCTCTGGTGACAGGAATGGCAGTGGATGGCGCGTATCTGAGGGCAATGTTTGGCTCGCTTTGGGCTCTGGGGATTGCCCCAGCTCTGGCGGTCGGAATCTTCGCTGCAGCGTCAGTTCATGGTGAGGCGACAATCCCCACGACAGCTTGGTTTCTGCTCGCGCTCGTGATCGGAATTATCGACGCTTCTTGGGGCGTAGCAGTCGTATTCGCCTTCGTGGTGAGCATTCTTGCCTGGGGTGGCATCAATAGTTTTGGTCAGATGCGCCTGCTCGTGGCCACCGCTGTGCTCTGGGTCAGCGTTCCGGTAATCGTGGGTCATATTCGCCACTACCGCCGCAAGCTTGACGGCGGCAAGCTTGACCTTCACATGAAATGGGTTCGCGCGGGAGACTTTGTGATCGCACCATTGGTCGCGTACTGGCTTGCCGGGGCGCTTGCAACGCTGATCCCGCACATTTCGGGCGAGGAGCTTCCATGGATCCACGCGCACATTGAGGAGATTCGGCTGGCGGCAGCCGCAGCGATGTTCACCCGGGTTGCTCTGGAGGCGTCGGCAGCCCAGTGGTACCCGCGCCGGATGTCAATTACAAATCCGGACGCTCTTCCTGAGCAGGCGGTTGGCCTCGGCCTGGCGTCCATGGTGGTCAGGTCAGGACTCTTCTTCTTGATCACCCGAATGTTCATGGGGACCTGCTGGCAGCTTTGGGTTGCTTTGGCGCTCTACGTCTGCATTGAAACGCTGCCAGTGATCCGCCACAAATTTCCCAACCTGGTGCGCCTGTATCCGCTCGTGCCGGGCGAGCTTGTCAAGGTGATCATCGTCGTACTCGGGGCGAAGATCATCCTTGAGCAGCTCTCGGGGAGGATTGGGGATCCTGAAGAGATCCTGCGCTGGGGCCTGATGCTCTCCCTCGTGCCGTTGCTGTGTGTTAAGGCCAGTCAGGCCATTTCCCGTAACGGCGATCGGCCCGTTAACTGGGGCACGAGGATGGTTGGCGTTGGGTTTGTCGCATTGTTTGCCAGCCTTGCCTTAGCGCCCCACTGACCGGATAGGTCACAGTTCGGTTCATGAGCGACTTGACCGCAACAATCAGTGTTCGTGTAAGTCCGCGGGCCAGCCAGAACAGGATTGCCGGCGTTAAGGACTCCAAGCTGATCATCCGAGTAACTGCACCACCAGTTGATGGCAAGGCGAATGCCGCGGTTTGTCAGCTGATTGCCAAGGAGGTTGGCGTGGCCAAATCAAACGTTGTCGTCGTCAGGGGCGACACAGCCCGGGACAAGCTTGTCGCCATTTCAGGCGTGTCCCAAGCGGCCGCCGAGGCGGCGCTTGGGATTGACACTCAGCCCGGTCTGTTCTGAGCCTTGCTGAATGGCATGGCTGCTTGCCTTAGCTGCCAACCTTCTTTATGTAGGCGACCAGCCCGTTGATTTGTTCGGCAGTCAGACTCGTTCCAAAGTTGGCTGGCATCACATTGGCCTTATAGCCGGGGATGACTTCTGCGTTGGGGTCGACGATCTGCGACTTGATGTCCGCGGCCGGGTCGGCTCCGACACCGTTCAGAGTTGGGCCAATCTTGCTGGTTGTTCCAGCGGCCTTGAGCTCGTGGCAGGCGCCGCATCCGGCACTGACGAATGTGGTTTCTCCAACTGAAGCAAGATCCTGTTTGTTTGATGCTTGCTTGGCCGGCGGAGCGGTGGGCGTCATCGGTGGGTTCGCCATCATGTTGTTGCTTGACGCGGCTCCACATCCGACTGCCGCGGACGCGATCGCGACTGC